>NZ_JBFRGW010000024.1:0-77276 GCF_052115545.1 Microvirga sp. 2MCAF35 | reverse complement strand
GCTGCCAAGGGCCTCCTGGCGCCGGCTGCGTGACCGGCGGACAGGACCGTGCCTGCTCCCACAACTTGCGACGCCTCGCGAAGCGCGCCCCTCGTCGGATCAGGCTGTGCAACGATATAGCCAAGGTTGCAGCATCTGTCAAGAACAAAGTGAGAACATGCACTCACCCTCACCACATCCTCCCCCGTCATCACCGGCCTCGTGCCGGTGATCCCGCTTCCTTAGAGCGCTGCGTCCTTCCGATCGGGATGGCCGGGACAAGCCCGGCCATGACGTGGCAGAGGATAGAAACGGAGCGCTCAATTCCCGCGCCCCAAGCTCTCATCCTGAGGGGATTGCGCCGGCAATCCGTCTCGAAATCCCGGACGATGTCCGGGCACGATGTCTGGGCACGAGGGCGCCTCCCGTGCTCTGGACGATCCTTCGAGACGCAGCTGGGCTGCTCCTCAGGATGAGGGCAGAGATTGGCAAAAAGACGTGAGTGGCTGGCTAACGTATCCGCCTCCGATTTACGCCAAAACAGGCACTTTAGATCTTGAAAGCCCCGTCAGCGCGCCGCGCAGGTCACCGGGCTCGAGGCCCGACATGCCGGCTTCGATGGCGGCGTGGAGGTCGCACCAGATTGGAATGGCCGAGGCGAGAGCGTCCCTGCCTTTGTCCGTGAGGCTCAGGAGGCGGTTGCGGCGGTCGTCGGGATCCTTGGAGATGGCGACGAGGCCATCCCGCTCCAGCGGCTTCAGGGCGGCGGTCAGGGTGGTCCGGTCCATGGCGAGAAGCTGAGCCACCGGGGCGATGGAGGGCGGCGCCGGGCGATTGAGCGCGTTCAACAGGGAGAACTGCCCGGACGTGAGCCCCACCGGCCGCAACGCCTCGTCGAACAGGCGCGACAGGGTGCGGGCGGCGCGCTGGACATGCAGGCACAGGCAGGTGTCGCGCACCAGATGGGTGGTCTCGTAGGGAACGTCCCGAAGGTTTGACATGGTCTAATTATGTTGATATCAACTTATTTGTCAAGAAAAACAGGTGTGCCAAGCGCCGCGCGATCGAGCTCACCCGATTCAGCAAGCCCCAAGGGAGATACGCGATGAAGTATGTCGATGGCTTCGTGCTCGCCGTTCCGGCGGACAAGAAGGAGGAGTACCGCAGGCACGCCGCCGAGGCCGCGCCCCTGTTCAAGGAGTTCGGCGCGACCCGCATGGTGGAGTGCTGGGGCGACGACGTGCCGAACGGCAAGGTTACGGATTTCCGCCGCGCCGTGGAGGCCAAGGACAACGAGATCGTGGTGTTCAGCTGGATCGAGTATCCGTCGAAGGAAGTCCGGGACGCGGCCAACCACAAGATCATGACCGATCCGCGCATGGAGGCCATGGGCGAGATGATGCCCTTCGACGGCAAACGCATGATCTTCGGCGGCTTCATGCCGATCCTCGACGTCTGAGGTGCCCCATGGCCAATCATCACGGCGATTTCATCTGGTATGAACTCCTGACCTCCGATGCCGACGCGGCCGCGCGTTTCTACGGCGCGGTGATCGGATGGCAAACACGGGCGGCACAGGGTTCCGATCGCGATTACAGGATCTTCGGAATCCGCGGCGAGGATGTCGGCGGCCTGATGCCTCTGCCGGTCAACGCGGAGCGTGCGGGCATGCGCCCGACATGGCTCGGCTATGTCGCCGTCGACGACGTCGATGCGACGGCGGAGGCCATCGTTCAGGCCGGCGGCGCACAACACATGCCGCCCACCGACATTCCCGGCATCGGCCGCTTCGCGATGCTCGCCGATCCCCAGGGCGTCACGTTCTACGTGATGCGCGGAGCATCGGACGGAACGAGCACGGCCTTCGACCAGAGCCAGTTCGGCCATGGCAACTGGAACGAACTCGCCACCTCGGATCCGGCGGCGGCGCTTGCCTTCTACACGGCCCGTTTCGGCTGGGAGAAGGGCGATGCCATGCCGATGGGCGACATGGGCGAGTACCGGTTCCTGCAGCATCGCGGCCAGACCATCGGAGCCGTGATGAAGCGCATGCCGGAAGGCCCTCCCCCGGCCTGGATGTTCTACTTCGGCACCGAGGACATTGATGCGGCCGCGAAGGCCGTACCGGGCAGCGGCGGCACCATCCATTACGGACCGGCCGAGGTGCCGGGCGGCGTCTTCATCCTCGTCGCCAGCGATCCGCAGGGAGCCCTGTTCGGACTCGTGGGTCCGCGCAAGGCCTAGCGCATCGGACGGAAAAGTGGACCCGGTTTTCCGTCCCGAGCGATGCGCTCTTCAAGAAGTGGAGCATCGGATGGGTCCCAAAAGTGCAAGTCCACTTTTGGGTCCGATGCTCTGAAACGATCCGGAGCATTCCATGACCAAGGACCTTGTCCCCGCCGAGGAACTCGCCCGGCGTTCCCCCGTGCGCTTTCCCAATGAGAGCGCCGCGTACCGCGCCGCACGCACGGCCCTCCTCGCGGAGGAGATCGAACTGCGCCGCCATCTGGAGCGCGTGGCGGCGCAGCGCCGCGCTCTGCCGCCCGGCGGAGAGGTGATCGGCGACTATCGTTTCGAAGGAGAGAACGGCCCGGTGAGTTTCGCCGATCTCTTCGGTGCCCATGAATCATTCGCCGTTTACAGCTACATGTTCGGCCCGCAGCGCGACCGCCCCTGCCCCATGTGCACCAATCTGCTCGGCGCGCTCGAAGGCAACGGTGCCGACATCCAGCAGCGCATGGCGCTCGCCGTCGTCGCCCGCTCGCCGATCGAGCGGCTGATCGCCTGGAAGAAGGAGCGCGGCTGGAAAAACCTCAAACTCTACTCGGACCTCAACGGCAACTATTCCCGCGATTATCACGGGGTGCTGCCGGACGGCTCCGAGATCCCGAGCTTCAACGTCTTCACCCGGCGGGACGGAACCATCCGTCATTTCTGGAGCGGCGAGATGACAGGCGATTCCGCCGATCCCGACCAGGATCCCCGGGGCGCTCCCGACCTCGCGCCCCTGTGGAACGTGCTCGACATGACGCCCGAAGGACGCGGCACGGATTGGTACCCAAGGCTGAATTATGAAACGTGATGGGCAAACGATGACTTAAGCGCCGGAACGGTCCGAACCGCGTGACATCGGAAAAGCCGGAAGATCGACCTTGGCGATCAGGCCGCTGCGATCCGGCCTGTTGCGCAGCGAAAGACGACCTCCGGCCCGAAACACAAGAGCCTTGACGATGGAGAGGCCAAGTCCCGTTCCCTCCTGCTCATGACTCCCACGCACGAAGGGATCGCACACCCGTTCGAGCAGATCGTCAGGAAGCCCGGGACCGCTATCGGCGATCTCGATCTCGGCCCTTCCGGCCGTGCAATGCGCGGTGACGACGATCCGTCCGCCTGGAGGCGTGTAGCGGATGGCGTTGTCGAGAAGATTGGAGACGATCGTTTCGAGATCGTGCCGCTCGGCACACACATGAACGCTCGGCAAAGCCGCGAGCTCCAGCGTGACAGGCTTGCTCTCGGCCAGGGGAGCGACGCCGCGCAAGGCTTCGCGCAGCACGTCGGCCAGATCGACCGGTTGCGGTATCTCGGCAGCCGATGGTGCTTCGGCCCGCGCCAGGGCGAGGAGCTGGCTCGTCAGAATCGACATCCGCCGGAAGCCGAGATCCATGTCGTCGAGAACCTCGGCGGCCGCTCCAGGGTTGGACGCATGGCGCAGATTGCGCGCCTGGATCCGTAGGGCCGTGAGAGGCGTGCGCAGCTGGTGTGCCGCATTGGAAACGAAGCGCCGTTGCGACGCGAGCATGTCCGCGACCCGTTCGAGCGCCTTGTTCATCGCCTGGATGAGCGGAACGATTTCGCCCGGCACATCCGACAGGGCGAGCTGCTGCGTGGAGTCCGGCTGACGCGCCATGAGCTGGCGCGCCAGCTCGTCCACCGGCGCGAGAATCCGGCCGACGAGCCACCGAACGAGCAGGGCCGATATAGGAATGAGGAGCAGCGTCGTGACGATGGCGGGCAACGCCGCCATGAGGGCAAGCTCCCGGCGCACGCTCGCTCTTTGAGAGACCTGGATGGTGCCGTCGTCCAGCACCCAGGTGTAGCTGCGCCACTGCCCGCTTGGCGCATTGAAATTCGAGAATCCGGTTTGCGCCTGACGCGGCAGGTCGAATCCGGACGGAAAGGATTTCAGCAGGTGTCCGTCCGCGTCCCAGGCCTGAACGACGAGCATATCCTCGGCTTCAAGCGGCGGCGCCGGCATCTGCGCCAGATCGTCGACGGAGCTGACCACGTTGAAGGCGATCTCCCGCATCTGATCGTCGAGGAGATTCGCCGGATCCTGCTGAGCCGCGATATACGCTCCCAGCCCTCCGAGAAGACCGAAGAGGATCAACAGGGCAGTGAACCAGACCGTGAGACGCGTGCGGAGCGATTTGCGGCGTTTCATTTCATCACCATCCAGCCGACACCGCGAACGTTGCGGATGATGTCGTTGCCGAATTTGCGGCGGATGTAGTGGATCAGCACGTCCACCGCATTGCTCTCGACCTCTTCGCCCCAGCCGTAGAGCGCGTCCTCGAGCTGCTGGCGGGATAAAATCGTGCCGGGCCGCTCAAGCAGGGCCTGCAGAAGCGCGAACTCCCGCGCCGGAAGAAGCTGCGTGGCGCCCTTGTAGGTGACCTCGTGAGCGGCGAGGTCGAGGACGATCTCGGAGGAGCGGATCTGCGACGTGGCATGCCCCGCATGACGGCGGACCACCGCCCGGATCCGCGCCGCGAGTTCGTCGAAGTCGAAGGGCTTCACGATGAAATCGTCCGCCCCGAAATCCAGCCCGGCCACCCGGGTCTCGATATCGTCGCGCGCCGTGACGATGAGCACCGGCGTCGCATCCCTGCCGCCACGCATCTCCTTGAGCACATCGAGGCCGGCCTTGTCGGGCAATCCGAGATCGAGCAGGACGATGGAATAGCGGTTCACCCTCAAGGCAGCGAGCGCATCGTCTCCCGCTCGCGCCCAATCGATCGCCGCTCCCGATCCCTCGAAAGCCCGTGTCAGACTGCGTCCGATCAAAGGATCGTCTTCGACCAGGAGAACCCGCATGATGGCCGCTCTCGATGCAGGATGAGTTCAATCCGGGAGGCGATGAAAGGCAATCGCGCAATTTGCCGCTTGAAGTGGCGCACGGAGCCAGACCGTTTCGGCCCTCATTCTCCCCTAATTCAGGTGCCGTAGGATCCTCGTCAGGTACCCACAGGTACTGTCATCGAATGGAGACAATCCATGAAACATCTGCTGATCGCGATGTCGACACTGGCCTTCCTCGCAGGCGCCCCGCTGGCCGCGCAGGCGGCGACGTCGTCGTCCACCCATCCCAAGCACGCCACCGTCCGGCACCATACGGCTTCCAAGAAGAGCCATATGAACGAGGCGAAGAAAAACGCTTCGTGCCCAGCGGGATCGACCAGCGCGGCTTGCCATCCGTCGTCCACGGGTTCGGTCCGTTAGAGCATCGAACGCAAAAGTGGGAACCGGTTTTGCGTGCAAAGATGCGAGAAAGCAAAAACCTGGAGCATGGGACGTGAGGTCGAATTCACGTCCAATGCCCTAGAGTCGATTGTTTTCTGACGAGCGCATCGGCTTGATCCCGGAGGTCGCGAGTTCCTCCGGGTCCGATACATCAGAGCATGTTTCGGCGAAAGGGATCCGGTTCGCCGGTATGCTGGCCAAGGGAAAGCGGAAAGCTGCTTTCTCGCAACGGGTAACATCCACCCTCTGGCGCCTCCACCTGTGTCCGAATGGCGCTCCCTCCTCGGAGTGCCCTTTTTCGGGGCTCGGCTGCGAAGAGACAACTTCGATCATCCTCGTCGCGGCCGTGCATGATGCGTCCCGTTGTTCGCTAACCCCCGTGGGCAATCTTCATGGAAACAGTGATTGCCACGATCGCCCTGACGTTCACTCCCTTGATGCTGACCGTCGTCGTTCATTACGAAGCGCTCAGCGGCCTGTCGAAGGTGCTGCAGAAATCGACGATCCAGTCACATCCGAAAGTTCTCGTCGTGGTGTTCGGAGTCATCACGGCGCATTTCGTGGAAATCGCCATTTATGCGCTCGCATACTGGATCGCGGATACGGGTTTGAACATCGGCGATTTTGGCGGCAACAGGGCCGTCAATTTCGCCGATTACCTGTTCTTTTCCGCAGAGACTTTCAGCACCCTGGGCATCGGGGACATCTTTCCGCTCGGCATGATGCGGCTGATCGCGAGTCTCGAATCGCTGAACGGGATCGTCCTCATCGGATGGTCGACGTCGTTCACATACCTGAGCATGTCCCGTTACTGGGCGGGCAATTCGCTCGAATGAAGCGGGGTAGCCTTAATGAGCCGCCGCGTCGAGCAGCCGCGCGGCTGCCGCGCGCGCTTCCTCGGTGATGGTCGCGCCGGCGAGCATGCGGGCGATCTCCTCTCGGCGCGGCGTGGCCTCGAGTGGGATCACGCGGGTCGCGACCCGGTCCTTGGCGCCGCGCACGCCTTCCTTGGCGATGAGGAAATGACTGCCGGCCTTGGCCGCGACCTGCGGTGCATGGGTCACGGCCATGACCTGGACCTTCTCCGCCAGGCGCGCGAGGCGCTGGCCGATGGCGTCGGCCACCGCGCCGCCGACGCCGGTGTCGATCTCGTCGAAGACCAGGGTCGGGGCCGAACCCTTGTCGGCGAGGACGACCTTGAGGGCCAGCATGAAGCGGGACAGCTCGCCGCCGGAGGCCACTTTCATGAGGGGGCCCGGGCGGGTGCCGGGATTGGTCTGGGCCCAGAACTCGACGCGCTCGAAGCCGCTGGGGTCACGGCTGGTCTCGTCGATCTGGATGTCCGTGATGAACCGGGCCCGCTCCAGCTTGAGAGGCGGCAACTCGGCCTGAACGGCGGTATCGAGGGCCTGTGCGGCTTTCTTCCGGCCAGCGGAGAGCGCCTTCGCGGCCTTCACATAGGCGGCGTCCGCTTCCTTGAGAGCCTTCTCCAGGCCGCCGAGCTGCTCCTCGCCGGCATCGATGGCCGCGACATCCTCCTCGAAGCGCTTGCGCAGAGCCGCGAGGTCGTCCGCAGGAACATCGTATTTGCGGGCCGCGGCGCGCAGGGCGAAGAGGCGCTCCTCCGTCTGCTCCAGCTCGCGCGGGTCGTATTCGGTGGCGCGGATCGCCTGTTCGAGGGCCTCCCTCGCCTCGTCGATGGCGACGAGCGCGGCATCCAGGGCCTTCACGCTGGGCTCCACGAGCGACGGGGCCTGAGCGCCGCGGCGCTCGAGCTTGCGCACGGCCGCCGAGAGTTCATTGACCGGGGAGGTGTTGCCGGCGACGACCTCATAGGCCTCGTTGAGGTCCTGGGCCACCTTCTCCGACTGCATCATGACGACACGGCGCCCGGCGAGCGTTTCCTCCTCCCCGGCCAGCGGATTGAGCTTGGTCAGCTCCTCCACCGCATGGCGCAGGAAATCGGCCTCCCTGCGGGCCTTGTCGATCCGGTTGCGGTGCTCATGCAGGGCATGGCGTGCTTCGCGAACGCGACGCGAGGCGTCGCCGACGGCCTGGATCTCACCCGACAAGCCACCGAAGGCATCGAGGATCGCGCGGTGCGTGGCCGGATCGACCAGCGCCCGGTCGTCGTGCTGGCCATGGATCTCGACCAGGGTCGCGCCGATGGCCTTGAGCACCTGCACGCTGACGGGCTGGTCGTTGACGAAGGCTCGGGTGCGCCCGTCGGCCACCTGGACCCGGCGCAGGATCAGGTCGCCGTCGACGTCGATATCAGCATCGGCCGCGATGCGGCGGGCCGGATGGTCGAGGGGGCAGTCGAAGACGGCCGTGATCTGGCCCTGGGCTTCGCCATGGCGCACGAGGGAGCCGTCGCCGCGGCCGCCGAGGGCCAGGGCGAAGGCATCGAGCAGGATGGATTTGCCTGCGCCTGTCTCACCCGTGAGGACGCTCAGCCCCTCATGGAAGTGCAGCTCAAGCCTGTCGATGAGGACGATATCGCGGATCGTCAGCTGGATGAGCATGGATGGTGAGGCTTAGCCCGTGCGCTGACCGACCTGCGGAACGCCACGGAAGGCCTTGCTGATCCAGGACTGGGAATCCTCGCGCGGCTCGACGCCGCCCTTGGTCAGCAGGGCATGGGCATCCTTGTACCAGGGACTGTCAGGGAAGTTGTGGCCGAGAACGGCGGCAGCGGTCTGCGCCTCGTTGACGATGCCCATGGCCATGTAGGCCTCGGTGAGACGCTCAAGAGCCTCTTCCACGTGGCGGGTCGTTTGATAGCGCGCGACCACGGTACGGAAGCGGTTGATGGCACCCGCGTAGTTGCGCTTCTGCAGGTAGAAGCGGCCGACCTCAAGCTCCTTGCCGGCGAGCTGGTCGCTGGCGACCTGAAGCTTCTTCTTGGCGTCGGCCACATATTCGGAAGTCGGATAGCGCTGGATCAGCTCCTGCAGCGACAGGATGGCGCGCTCGGATTTCTCCTGGTCGCGGGTGATGTCCGGGATCTGGTCGTAATAGGAAGACGCCATCAGGTACTGGGCGTAGGCCGCATCCGACGTGTTGGGATAGCTCTGCAGATAACGCTTGGAGGCCGTGATCGATTCCTCATAGAAGCCGCCCTCGTAATTGGCATAGGCTTCCATGATCAGCCCCTTCCGGGACCATTCGGAATAGGGATACTGCTTGTCGAGGCTGCCGAACTTCTTCACGGCGCCGTCGAAATCGCCCTTCTGCACCCGGGCCAGACCGTCATTGTAGATCTCTTCCGCAGGAGCGTTCGCCACGATCTCGGGCTTGTAGGTTTCGCCCTTGTCGAACGGGTTCAGCGACGAAAGGGATTCGCAGCCCGCGAGCCCCAAGGCGCAGACGCCGAGGATCAAAGCGCGGGCGGACGCGCCTTTCATACTTGAATAAGCCTTCGCGAACGACATGCCTCGCGGTCCTCCAAAAATCGTGCCCGATGTTTTAACGATGCACAGGGTTCTTTAGCCCAAGCATGGGGCCAGAGCCAAGCCCATACATGCGGGTTTACCCAATAGGAATTAAGAAAGCCTGCATGAAATCATGCGGCCAATGGGCGCTTGGATCTTCGGCCAGGGAGAGAGAGGCTCTGGAGCGCCTGAACTCGACCTGCAGGCTTGGCCACCGAGCGATATCCAAAGACGCAAGCCCCGTTCCGGGGCCATCGTTCAGTGCATCTCGGGGGAGAGGACCGAAGCAGCCACGCTGCCGAGATCGGCATAGGCCGGCTCGCGACGTGGAACGGCGTCCACGATGGCGTAATTGGACCGGTTCGAGAACAGGGCCTCGAGCACGGAGAAGTTCATGCGGTGGCCGCCGCAATAGGACCGGTAGGTCGCGAGCAGGGGCAGTCCGGCGAGGGACAGATCGCCCACCGCGTCGAGCAGCTTGTGACGAACGAACTCGTCCGCGTAGCGCAGGCCCTCGGGGTTCATGACGCCGTCGTCGCCGATAGCAACCGTGTTCTCCAGGGAGGCGCCGAGGGCGAAGCCGGCGCTCCAGAGCTTCTCCACATCGCGCATGAAGCCGAAAGTGCGGGCGCGGGAGATTTCACGACGGAAGACGGAGGGGGAAAGGTCGATGACCTTGCGCTGGCGGCCGATCACCGGAGTGGGGAAATCGATCTCCACATCCAGGCGGAAGGCGCGGTCGTTGGGAAGAAGCTCGGCGAATGCCTTGCCCTGCGTGATGCGAACCGGCTTGAGAACCTTGAGATAACGACGGACCGCACCCTGGACCGCGACGCCGACCTGGTCGATCGCGTCGATGAAGGGAGCCGAGCTGCCGTCCAGGATCGGAACCTCCGGCCCGTCGATCTCGACGAGGACGTTGTCGATGCCGAGACCGGACAGGGCCGCCATCAGATGCTCAATCGTCGCGACCGCGCCGGTGTCGCGGTCGCCGATCACGGTGCAGAGCTCGGTTGCGGTGACCGCCAGATGGCGGGCATCGATCAGCCGATCCAGGCCTCCGGCCAGGCCGGTGCGCAGGAAAGCAATACCATGGTTCGCTTCTGCCGGATGAAGGATCATCTTCACTTCATCCCCGGAATGAACTCCGGTTCCAACGAGGGTCACGGCAGCGCGAAGCGTGGTTTGCTGGCTTTGCTTCATTAGTCCTGAACCTCAACTACCCTTGTCGCCAAACTGAGCCGATTTCGCCGGGGAAGCTGCAGTTGCTGCTTATGACTTCCGACCGGCAGGCTTCTCATTAGCGCTGCCCCTTAAAACGTTGAGGCACCTTAGTCCCCCGGTCAGGCTAGGCCAAATCACGCTTTCTTACTTTGTGTTACAATTTGGATAACTCTCAAACCATTGATTTTAATAGATTTTTAACGAGAAAAGCCCCCAGCCGGTCGTGGCTGGGGGCCTTTTTGTAACAGCTCTTAGAGGCCGATCAGGTCAAATCAGTTGGCCTGACGGCGCAGGAAGGCGGGAATCTCCAGCTGGTCGTCTTCCGAATGGGCCCGGGGTGCGGGAGCCATCGGAGCCTGCTGGGGGCGCTGCGCCTGAGCTGGCATAGGCCGGCGGGCGTACTCGGCATGGACCGACGACATGGCCTGGCGCGGGGCCTCCTGGCGCTGCTCGGCGGGGGCATGCTGGGGCTCCTCGCGGCGGCCGAAGCCGATGGTCGCGAGGCGCTGGATCAGCGACGGCTTGTGCTCGTGAGCGGGCTCCTCGCCACGGCTGGCGCGGATCTGATTCTGCGCCGGCATCGGCAACTCGTCGATTCGCGGCATCCGGGCCGGACGCATGGCGCGCTCCGCCTGCGGCGGGATGAAGGCACCCTGCTCCACCGGCTCCTCGTAGACCGGAGCCTGAGGGGCCGGAGCCTCGTAGGCCACCGCCTGGCGGGGCTGAGCCGGCGTGAGGACCACGTCGTCGCGGATCATGGGCTGCGGCGCGGGCTCGACCGGCTGGGCCGCGACGGGCGCCGAGGCAGCAACGGGGGCCGAAGCCATGACGGGCGTGCTCTGGCTCAGGATCGGAGCCGCCTTCACCGATTCGGCTTGGGCGGCGGAGCGAAAGGTCGGCGTTGCCTGGGGTGGCGTGGCGCGGGCACGGGCCTCGGCACGCAGGCGCTCGGCTACCTCGGAGATGCGCTGCTCGGTGGCCGTCAGGTCGCCGCCGTTCTCCAACATGGCGTGGTCGATGCCGGTCGCCACGACGGACACGCGGATGATGCCTTCCAGGCTCTCGTCGAAAGTCGCGCCGAGGATGATGTTGGCATCCTGGTCCACTTCCTCGCGGATGCGGGTCGCGGCTTCGTCGAGTTCATAGAGGGTGAGGTCATTGCCGCCCGTGATCGAGATGAGCAGGCCGCGCGCGCCCTTCATCGACACGTCGTCGAGGAGCGGGTTCGCGATGGCCGCTTCGGCCGCGCGGATGGCGCGCTTCTCGCCGGACGCCTCGCCGGTGCCCATCATGGCCTTGCCCATGCCGCGCATGACCGAGCGCACGTCGGCGAAGTCGAGGTTGATGAGGCCTTCCTTCACCATCAGATCGGTGATGCAGGCGACGCCGGAATAGAGCACCTGGTCGGCCATGGCGAAGGCGTCCGCGAAGGTCGTCTTCTCGGTGGCGACGCGGAACAGGTTCTGGTTCGGGATCACGATGAGCGTGTCCACCGCCTGCTGCAGCTCGTTGATGCCGGCTTCCGCCAGACGCATGCGGCGCACGCCTTCGAACTGGAACGGCTTCGTGACGACGCCGACAGTCAGTATACCGAGCTCGCGGGCCGCCCGTGCCACGACGGGAGCCGCACCCGTGCCGGTGCCGCCGCCCATGCCGGCGGTGATGAACACCATGTGGGAGCCCGCGAGCTGATCGCGGATCTCGTCGATCACCTCTTCGGCGGCGGCGCGGCCGACTTCCGGCTGCGAGCCGGCGCCGAGGCCTTCCGTCACCTGAATGCCCATCTGGACCACGCGCTGCGCCTTGGACGAGGCCAGTGCCTGCGCGTCGGTGTTGGACACCACGAACTCGACGCCCTCCAGACCGGATTCAATCATGTTGTTCACGGCATTGCCGCCGGCACCGCCGACGCCGAAAACCGTGATGTGCGGCCTGAGTTCCCGGATGTCCGGAGCTTGCTGATTGATAGCCATGACTGTGCCTCTTCTGGCCTTATACTGATGAGCGTTTGGCGGACGCTGACCCTTGTTGACTTGAACTCATCACGATGGCCCGCCGCGCCAACGCGTTACTCGTTTTAAAAACTCTCGCGAATCCACCGGCCCACTCGCGAGAAGTAGCCGTCGGTTCCCGTACTCTGAAACAAGCCGCTGGAACGCGGCTCGAAATACTCGATATGTGCCACCTGCGGATAAACCAGGAGGCCGACCACTGCCGAAAAGGCAGGGCCCTTTGCCGCTTCAGGCAAGCCCTTGATGCCGAGCGGACGCCCGACACGAACCTGGCCCTGCAAGATGCGGCGCGCCGTTTCCGGCAGCCCGACGAGCTGGCTCGCGCCGCCCGTCAGCACGACCCGCCGTCCGGCCTGGGCCGCAAAGCCCGCGCCCTTCAACCTGTCGCGCACGAGTTCGAGAACTTCCTCGACCCGTGGCTTGATGATGCGAACGAGGTGCGACTTCGGCAGATGATTCGGAACGTCCCGTTCGTCCTCATCCACCTGCGGCACCGCGATCATGTCCCGGTCATCCGCGCTCGACGTGATGGCGGAGCCGTAGAGAGTCTTGAGCCGTTCGGCTGCGGACACGCGGGTCGTGAGACCGCGCGCGATGTCCATGGTCACGTGGTGACCGCCGACCGCGATGGCATCGGAATGAACCAGATGCCCGTTGGAGAAGATGCCGACGCTCGTGGTGCCGCCGCCCATGTCGACCACGGCGCAGCCCATATCGGCCTCGTCGTCGACGAGAGCGGAAAGGCCCGCCGCGTAAGGCGTGGCGATCACGGCCTCGACGCCGAGATGGCAGCGCTCCACCGCGAGCATCAGGTTGCGGGCGGCCGCCGCCTCGGAGGTGACCACGTGCAGGTCCGCACCGAGGCGTTCGCCGATCATGCCGGCGGGATCGACGATGTGCTGCTGCCGGTCGAGCGAGAAGCCGGTCGGCAGGGCGTGCAGAACCGTCCTGCCGCGACGCAGGTCGTAGCTCGACGCGGCATCGAGCACGCGATGGATGTCGCCGGAGCTCACCGCGCCGCGCACCGGGATATGCGCCTCGAAATGCTCGGACGCGAGACGTCCGCCGGTGAGGTTGACGATCACAGACTGGATCTCGACCTTCGCCATCCGCTCGGCCGCGTGGACCGCCTGACGAATGGCCGTTTCGGCCGCTTCCAGATCGACCACCACGCCGCCCTTGAGGCCCATGGAACGCTGATGGCCGATGCCGAGGATGCGCGCCACATGGGTGCGGCTGCGCAGGGACTCGACCTCGTCGGCCGGCTTCAGTTCCGCCACGACGCAGACGACCTTGCTCGTTCCCACGTCGAGGACCGACAGGATGGCGCTCTTGCGCGCGGAAAGCGGCTTCAAGCGTGGCGTCAAACCGTGACCCGAGAGACTCATGTGTCGACCCCCTTGCCGCGCATTGGTTTCTTCTTGAGCGCCTCGGCGCGGGCCAGGGCTGCCTCTTCCGTCAGGCGGACGACGACGCGATCCGCCATGCGCAGATCGATCGCCAGCACGTCCTTTTCCAGGATCTTCTGCTCGTTCTCGAGCTTCACGAGACGGGCCAGCGCATCGGCGGCCCCGAGTTCCGGCAGGCGCACGTCCATGCCGTTCTCCATCTTCAGCGTCCAGCGCCGCCCGGCCACGAGGGTGCCCGCACGAATGCGGCTCTTGAGCGGACCCGCGGCTTCGAGCAGCGCGAGATATTCCTTGCCGCGGGTGTTGGCGCCCTCGCCCACCACGAACGGCAGATCGAGATAGCGCTCGTCCTGCATCAGGTCGATCACGGTGCCGTCGGCGGCGATCACGAACAACTCGCCATTGTTCTGCCAGATCCCGTGCGCCTCGCGCTCGGTGAGCGTGATGACCAGTTCGTTCGGATAGAGCTTGCGCACGGTCGCCGTCTTGACCATCGGCACGCGCTCGAGGCGCTCACGCAGGTCGTTCACGTCGAGGAAGGCGAGCGACAGCTTCGCATTGATTCCCGCAGCGGCGAGAACTTCCTTCTCGGTCATCTGCGAGATGCCGGAGATCGTCACCTGATCGAGGCCGAGGCCGACGGCCCGCGCCAACGCATGATGCGGCTCGCCGTATTCGCGGATGAAGCCGTCGATGTGGCCGCCCTGCCAGAGGCCGAACCCGACCACGGCGCCGAAGAAGCCGAGGGCCAGGCCCGTTCCGAGGAAACGAGGGAGGCGCCGCTCGAGCGGAACGCCGGCCGAACGCCGGCGCACGCTGCGCGAGGAGCCGAAGAACTTCTTGATTCGCGAGGGCTTCTTGAAGGGGGCGGCGCCCGCCTCCCGGTAGCCGGAGGCCGGGCGCGCAACGGCGAATCCGGCCGGGTAGGCCGTCATCGGTTGCAGGTAGCGTCCTCCACCATCCATTGCACAAGCTCGCCAAACGAATAGCCCGCATGGGCTGCCAGTTCTGGCACCAAGCTCGTCTCGGTCATGCCGGGTTGGGTGTTGACCTCGAGAACGACGAGTTCTCCGGTTCCCCCGGGAGTATCGTCGTACCGCAAGTCGGCACGGCTGATTCCCCGACAGCCGAGCGCTTGATGCGCCGTTAACGCCAACTCTTGGACCTTTTGGTAAATATTCGGTTTAATTTCTGCCGGGAGGACGTGAATGGAGCCGCCCTTCACATATTTCGCATCGTAATCGTAGAAGACCCCGGTGGCAGGCTGGATGTCGATCACCCCGAGCGCCCTTTCGCCCATGACCGCGCAGGTGAGTTCCCGGCCTGCAACATATGATTCCACAAGGACTTTTTCGCCGAAGGCCCAGTCCTCGCGCATCAGTTCCTGGGGCGGATGGGAGCGGTCCTCACGGACGATGATGACGCCGACGGACGAGCCCTCGTGGACCGGCTTGACCACATAGGGAACAGGCAGAACGTGGCTTTTGGCCGCCTCCGAACGGTTAACAACTTTCCCCTTGGGCACGGGAACGCCGGCCGCTTCCATGACCATTTTGGCCTTGTCCTTCTGCATGGCGAGCGCCGAGGCGAGGACACCGGAATGGGTATAGGGAATTCTTAAGACTTCCAGCAGACCCTGGATGGTTCCATCCTCGCCGACCCGGCCGTGGAGCGCGTTGAACACCACGTCCGGCGCAACGGCCTGAAGCACGGTGGCGATGTCGGGCTGCACGTCGATGGGAGTGACCTTGTAGCCCATATCCTCCAGGGCCTTGCAGCAGGCCTTGCCCGACGCGAGGCTCACCTCGCGCTCCGCCGACCAGCCGCCATAGAGGATGGCAACGTGCTTCGCCATGGGTCTCTCCCGTCATGCACCCGACGACGCCGGGTTTTACCGAATAATGCGAATCAGGTCTTCGCCATCCCGACCCGTTTGATTTCCCATTCGAGCTCCACGCCCGTCATCTCGCGGACCCGGCGGCGCACCTCTTCTCCCAGACCTTCGATATCGGCCGCGGAGGCGGTGCCGTGGTTGATCAGGAAGTTGCAATGCATCTCCGACACCTGGGCATCGCCGATGCGAAGCCCACGGCAGCCCGCCGCATCGACCAGCTCCCAGGCCTTTTTGCCCGGAGGGTTCTTGAACGTGGAGCCGCCCGTTCTCGTATTGACCGGCTGGGTGGAAGAGCGCGCCTCGGTGATGGCGTTCATCTCGGCGAGAATCTCGTCCGAATTCCCAGGGCGGCCCTCAAACAGGGCTTCGGTGAAGATCACGTCGTCCGGCACGCTCGAATGGCGATAGGTGAAGCCCATCTGCGCGTTGGTGAAACTCACCGCCTCGCCGGTGCGCGTGACGCCCTTGGCTTCGACGAGCACGTCCTTCGTCTCACCGCCATAGGCGCCGCCGTTCATGCGCAACGCTCCACCGATGGCGCCGGGAATGCCGCGCAGGAAGGACAGGCCGGCGATGCCGGCCTCCGCCGCCGCCCGCGCCACCTTCACATCGGGCGCTCCGGCACCGGCTCGCACGCGCAGACCGGGCTCGACCGACACGTCAGCGAAACCCTTGCCCAAGCGGATGATCACGCCTTCCCATCCGCCATCGCGGATGAGCAGGTTGGAGCCGAGCCCCACGACGAGAACCGGCATGGCGCGGTCGAGACGCTGCAGAAAGTAAGCGAGATCGTCCGCATCGACCGGCGTGAACAGCACCTGCGCCGGACCGCCCGTGCGAAACCACGACAAAGGTGCCGTCGGCGCATTCGCCTCCAGCTTGCCACGCAGTTCGGGCATGCGGGCCTTCAGGTCGGGAACAAGATCAGGAAACATGAAACACCCCATAGCCCTCATCCTGAGGAGCTCGCGTCTCGAAGGACGAGGGCGTCTCCAGAGAGCACTGGAAGCGGTTTCCCCGTCCTTCGAGACGGGCGCGATGCGCCCTCCTCAGGATGAGGAAACCTTGGGTCGTGCCGCGAATTATCAAGCCGCCTTCTCGCCGAGCGCATCGAGCTCGCCCGGCAGGGCATAGGCCCATTGGGTGATGTTGCCGGCGCCCAGGCAGATCACGTAGTCGCCCGGCTTCGCGATCCCCTTCACGAGGCCCGCGAGTTCCTCGGACTTTTCGAGCGCCATCACGTTGCGGTGGCCGCGGGCCTTGAGGCCCGACACGAGGCTGTCGCGGTCGGCGCCGGGAATGGGCTGCTCGCCCGCCGCATAGACCGGCGCAACGATGACTGCATCCGCATCGTTGAAGCAGGTGCAGAACTGGTCGAACAAGGACGCCAGGCGCGAATAGCGGTGCGGCTGCACCACGGCGATGACTTGGCCCTCAGTCGAGGCGCGCGCGGCCTTGAGCACGGCTGCGATCTCGATGGGGTGGTGGCCGTAATCGTCGAACACCGTGACGCCGTTCCACTCGCCCGTGCGGGTGAAGCGGCGCTTCACGCCGCCGAAGCCTGCGAGCGCCTTGCGGATCGCATCGGGCGTGACGCCGAGTTCATGCGCAACCGCAATGGCCGCCGTGGCGTTGAGGGCGTTATGCGCGCCCGGCATCGGCAGAACGAGGTCCTCGAGTTCGAGGCGGAAGCCGGGACGGCGGTCGCGGATCATGACGCGGAACTTGGTCTGACCGCCGCGCGGATCGACGTCCATGATGCGCACGTCCGCCTGCGGGTTCTCGCCATAGGTGATGATGCGCCGGTCCTCGATACGGCCGACGAGATCCTGCACGGTCGGATGGTCGATGCACATCACGGCGAAACCGTAGAACGGGATCGAGTTGATGAAGGAATGGAAGGCGTCCTTGATCGCGTCGAAGGTGCCGAAATGATCGAGATGCTCGGCGTCGATGTTGGTCACGATGGCGACATCCGCCGGGAGCTTCAGGAAGGTGCCGTCGGATTCGTCCGCCTCCACCACCATCCACTGGCCGTCGCCCATGCGGGCATTGGTGCCGTAGGCATTGATGATGCCGCCGTTGATGACCGTGGGATCGAGCCCGCCCGCATCGAGGAGCGTGGCGACCAGGGAGGTCGTGGTCGTCTTGCCATGGGTGCCCGCCACCGCGACGCAGGACTTGAAGCGCATGAGCTCGGCCAGCATCTCGGCCCGGCGCACGACCGGCAGGCGCTTCTCGCGGGCGACGATCAGCTCCGGGTTGTCGCGCTTGATCGCCGTCGAGACCACGACGATCTCGGCGTCGTCCACGTTCTCGGCCTTGTGGCCGATGAAGGTCCTGATGCCCTTATCGTTGAGGCGCCTGACGTTGTAATTGTCGGCCGCGTCCGAACCCTGAACGGTGTAACCCAGGTTGTTCATGACCTCGGCGATGCCCGACATGCCGATGCCGCCGATGCCGATGAAGTGAATGGGACCAAGCTTCGGCGGCAGTTTCATGGGTTTTTTCCGTTATTGTTCGAAGGGACAAGGGCGAGAACGACGTGCGCCAGGCGCTCCGCCGCATCCGTGATGCTGGCGCTATGTGCGGCGGCGGCGGCTCTGGTCAAGCGGTCAGGCTCTTGAAAAATGAGCTGAATCTCGTTTGCCAGCCGTTCAGAGGTGAAGTCCGATTGCGGACAAACGATGGCAGCCCCCAGATCTCCAAGGGTTTTCGCATTGGCCGCCTGGTCCTGATCGAGGGAGCCCGGCAGGGGCACGAGAATCGACGGGCGGCCGATCACCGCGAGTTCCGCCACGGTCGAAGCGCCGGAGCGGGACACCACCAGACCGGCCTGGGCCAGCCGATGCGGCAGGTCCTTGAAGAAGGGCTCGGCCTCGAATTCCACGTCGAGCTTCCGGTAATGTTCGCGAACCCGCTCTAGGTCTTCGCCCCGAGCCTGCTGGGTGATGGCAAGACGGGCCCGCAGGTCCGCCGGCAGGCGTTCGATGGCCGGGGGCACCACGTCGCTCATCACCCGCGCGCCCTGGCTGCCGCCGACGACGAGGAGACGGAGCTTTCCGTTCGAATCCAGGCCCGCATAGGGCTGCCGGGCGGCTTCGAGCACCGCGGGACGGATCGGGTTGCCCGTGTGGATGCTCTTGCCCGGCACATTCGCCGGAACACCCTTGATGCCCGCGAAGCCCGTGGCGATCACGGTGGCGCGGCGGGCGAGCAGCCGGTTGGCGCGCCCCATCACGCCGTTCGCCTCGTGGATCACCGTCGGCACCTTGAGGAAGGACGCGGCCAGCACGGGCGGCACGGTCGGATAGCCGCCGAAGCCCACGACCACGGCCGGCTTCATCGCACGAATGAGAGACGCGGCCTTCAGCGTTCCCCGCCCCAGCAGCAGCGCGGCCTTCGCCATCTGCGGCAGCGAGCGGCCGGAGGGCGTGGCGGAAGGAATCTCGACGATCTCGTCGGCCGGGAACGAGCCCGCATAGGCGTTGGCGCGCTTGTCGGTGGCGAGCGCCACCCGCGCGCCGGACGCCTTCAGAGCGTTCGCCAGCGCCTCGGCCGGAAAAAGATGACCGCCGGTCCCGCCGGCGGTCAGGAGGATGAGAGGTGCGGTCATCCGCGCGGCCAATCCTGATTGTAGGTGTCCATCATCTCGGCGCGCGGGCGCCGCCGCGTAAGCGCGATGAGGAAGCCCATGCCGAGCGCGAGCGAGAGCAGCGAGGAACCGCCATAGGAGATGAAGGGCAGCGTCATGCCCTTGGCGGGCATGAGATGCACGTTCACCATCATGTTGATGCAGGCCTGCAGGCCGAACATGAAGATGAGGCCGGTGGCCGCGAGGCGGCAGAACGTGTCCTCGCTACGGCGCGCGAGCGTCAGGCCGCGCAGCACGATGAAGGCGAAGATCAGGAGCAGCGCGATGCACACGATGATGCCGAACTCTTCCGCCGTGACGGCGAAGATGAAGTCCGTATGAGCGTCGGGCAGGATGCGCTTGACCGTGCCCTCCCCCGGCCCGCGTCCGAGCCAGCCGCCGCGCGAGAAGGATTCCATCGCGGTGTCCACCTGGAAGGTGTCGCCGGAATCCTTATCGAGGAAGCGCTCGATGCGCGCACGCACGTGCGGCAGGAACTCATAGGCCGCCACGATGCCGACGAGCCCGGCGCCGCCGAGGCCCATCACCCAGAACCAGTGCAGCCCGGCGATGAAGAACAGGCCGCACCACACGATGGTGACGAGCATGGTCTGGCCGAAATCGGGCTGGAGAATGAGCGGAACGATGGTGGCAGGCAGGAGAAGAAGCGCCAGCAGCGTGCCCGGCACGTCCTTGCGCCGCGCGCCTTCCGAGAAGGCCCAGGCGGAGAGCACCACGAAGGCGGGCTTCACGAATTCCGACGGCTGCAGGCCGAGCGGGCCGATCATGATCCAGCGATGCGCGCCCTTGATCTCAGGACCGTACTGGAAAGCCAGCAGGATCAGCGCCATGCCGAGCGCGTAGATCAGCAGCGCCAGGCGACGGATGTGGCGCAGCGACAGGAACGAGACCGGGATCATGATGAACAGCGCCGGGATGAGGAACATCACCTGCCGATTCACGAAGTGGAACGTGGAGAGCCCAAGGCGCTCCGCCACAGGCGGACCGCCCGCCATGAGGAAGACGAGACCCGCCAGCATGAGGATGGCGAGGCCTGCGAGAAGCAGACGGTCGACCGTCCACCACCAATCGCCGAAAGCCGAGCGTTCCGCGCGTGACACCATCTTCAAGCCCCCTTGGCTTCGATGCCGGGTAATGCCCGGACCAGATCGCGGAAATGGTTTCCGCGCACTTCGTAATTGGGAAATTGATCGTAGGATGCGCAGGCCGGTGAGAGCAGGACGACGGCGGGTCCGCCGATAGCCTGCGCGTCCGCGGCTGCCTGTTCAACCGCCTTGTCGAGCGTGCCGGACCGGACATACGCGACATCGCTGCCGAGCGTCTTTGCAAATTCGTCCGCAGCCGCGCCGATGAGATAAGCCTTGCGGATTTTCGGGAAGTAGGATGTCAGCGGCTCGATACCGCCTTCCTTCGCCTTGCCGCCGAGGATCCAGAAAATATCGTCGAAGGACTTCAGCGCCTTCTCGGTGGAATCGGCATTGGTGGCCTTCGAATCGTTAATGAAGAGGGCATGGCCGATACGGCCGACCTCCTCCATGCGATGCGGGAGGCCGGGGAAGGTGGAGAGACTGGACCGGATCGTTTCCGGAGAAACGTTCAGCGCCAGAGCGACCGCCACCGCCGCAGCGGCGTTCTGCGCATTATGGGCGCCGCGCAAGGAGCCGATTCCCACCAGATCGGCCAACGGAGCAGCGCCGGAATCCGTCACGCCAACGAGCGTTTCCCCATCTGCAAAGACGCCCTTCTCACCGAGCGGCTCGACCGAGATCCGAGCCACGTTCACGCCTCTCGCCTTACAGACCTCGGCAATCGCTCGGCTCATCGGATCATCGACGCCGATGACGGCAAGTCCCGCCTTTGCAACCAGCCGCTCCTTGATGGTCGCATAAAGCTCCATCGTCCCATGCCGGTCGATGTGATCGGGCGAGAGGTTGAGATGAACGCCGATGGTCGGGGCTAGCGACGGCGCAAGGTCGATCTGGAACGACGAGCATTCGATCACGTGGATGCGGTCGTCGGAAGGCGGCTCCAGCGACAGGATCGCCGTTCCGATATTGCCGCCCATCTGCACGTCGCGGCCGGCCTCGCGCAGCATATGCGCGATCAGGGCCGTCGTGGTGGACTTTCCGTTGGTGCCGGTGATGGCGACGAACGGCGCATTCGGCGCGATCTTCGCCCGCTCGCGACAGAACAGCTCGATGTCGCCGATGATCTCGACGCCCGCCTCTTTCGCCAGCTTCGCCGACCAGTGCGGCTCGGGATGCGTCAACGGCACGCCGGGCGAGAGGATGAACGACGCAAAACGCGACCAATCCGCATGGCGCAGATCGGCGGTCTCGATGCCCTTCGCGGCGGCTTCCGCCATTTTCACCGGATTGTCGTCGCAGGCGACCACATGCGCCCCGCCTACCTTCAGGGCAAGCGCCGTCGCCAGCCCCGATCCGCCGAGGCCGAAGAGCGCAACCGTTCTGCCCGCGAAGGTGGTGACCGGGATCATGCGCCTTACCGCAGCTTGAGGGTTGCGAGGCCGGTGAGCGCCAGCACGACGGAGATGATCCAGAAGCGGATCACCACCTGCGGCTCGGTCCAGCCCAGCTGCTCGAAATGATGGTGGATCGGCGCCATCTTGAAGACGCGCTTGCCCGTGAGCTTGAACGACGTGACCTGGATGATCACGGACATGATCTCCAGCACGAAGAGGCCACCGACGATGGCAAGAACGAATTCGTGCTTGGCAGCCACCGCGACGGTGCCGAGAAGCCCGCCGAGAGCGAGCGAGCCGGTATCGCCCATGAAGATCTGGGCCGGAGGCGCGTTGAACCACAGGAAGCCGAGGCCCGCGCCGATGAGCGCTCCGCAGATCACCGCAAGCTCGCCGGTGCCGGGCACGAAATGGATCTGCAGGTAGTTGGAGAACACCGCGTTGCCGGTCAGATAGGCGATGAAGCCGAAGGTGCCGGCCGCGATCATCACCGGCACGATGGCAAGACCGTCGAGACCGTCGGTGATGTTGACCGCATTGCCGGCGCCGACGATCACGAAGCCGGCGAAGACGATGTAGAACCAGCCGAGATTGAAGATCAGGTCCTTCGAGAAGGGCAGCGCTAGCTTGTTCGCGAGCCCCGGCGTCGCCATGTAGGAGATCGCTAGGCAGGCAATCGCCGCGATGAGCGCTTCGATGGCGAGGCGCGACTTCCCGGAGAAGCCCTTGTGCGACTGCTTCGTCACCTTCAGGTAATCGTCGTAGAAGCCGATGGCCCCGAAGCCTACGGTGACGAACAGCACAACCCAGACATAATGGTTTGCGAGGTTCGCCCACAGCAGCGTCGAGATCAGCACGCCCGCCAGGATCATCAGGCCGCCCATGGTCGGCGTGCCGCGCTTGGTCAGAAGGTGCGATTGCGGCCCGTCCTCGCGGATCGGCTGCCCCTTGCCCTGGCGCAGGCGCAGGAGCGAGATCATCCACGGGCCGAAGAGAAAGACGATCAGCAAGGCGGTCGCCGTCGCGCCGCCGGTTCGGAACGTGATGTAGCGGAAAATATTGAGCGGACTGAAATAGGGGCTGAACTCAGCCAACCAGGTCAACATCGATCATCCTTTCAGCGCGTTTGCCGTTGGGCTCGCGCCGTAACGTTCTTTCAAAGCTTTGACAACCAGGGCCATCTTCATGCTGAGCGAGCCCTTGACCATGATGGCATCGCCGGGACGGATCGCCGCGCAGACGGCGTCGATCAGTTCGGCGGAGGTTTCCGCATGGGCGGCGACCTTGGCCTTCGGCAATGCATCGACGAGGTTCTGCATGAGGGGACCGGCCGCGAACAGGAGGTCGATCCTGTTCGCCTCGATGGCCTCCGCGAGTTCGGCGTGCAGACGCGGACCCGTTTCGCCCAATTCCTTCATGTCGCCCAGGACGGCGATACGCCGTGCGCCGCGGCCGAGTTCGACAGCACCCAGATTGGCAAAGGCCGCGCGCATGGAGGCCGGGTTGGCGTTGTAGCTCTCGTCGATCAGCAAGGCCTCATGGTCGCCCATGGCGAGCATGGTCCGCTCGCCCCGGCCGACCGGCGGCTTCAGTTCTGCAAAGGAGAGCGCCACCAGCGCAAGGTCGGCGCCCAGCGCATGGGAGGCAGCCAGCACGCTCAAGGAATTGAGCGCGATATGCCGGCCCGCCGTTCCGATCCTGTAGGTCAGCGGCTGGCCGAAGATCGTCGCATCCACGACCGAATGATCCGGCTTCACGATGATGCGGTGAGCCCGGATATCGGCCGCCTCGTGCTCGCCGAAAGTGATTACGCGGCCGGCTGGGGACGCATGAGCATGGGCGCGCATGCGCTCGAAATAGGCGTTGTCGCGGCTGATGACCGCCGTGCCGCCGGGCTCCAGCCCCGCAAAGATCTCGCCCTTCGCATCCGCGATGCCCCAAAGCGAAGGGAAGAACTCGATATGGACGGGTTCGACGGTGGTGATCACGGCCACGTGCGGACGCACCATGCCGGTCAGGGGCAGGATTTCATACGCATGGTTCATGCCGATCTCGAACACGCCGTAGGCGGTCTCGCGCGGCATGCGGGTGAGGGTCAGCGGCACGCCCCAATGATTGTTGTAGGAAGCGACCGAGGCATGGGTCGCACCCTGACGGCCGAGCGCGAGGCGCATGGCCTCCTTCGTGCCGGTCTTGCCGACGGAACCGGTGATGGCGACGATCTTCGCATCCGTGCGCTGGCGCGCGGCGCGCCCAAGCTGGCGCATGGCTTCGAGCACGTCCGGCACGACGATGAGCCTGTCGGAATCCTTGAAGGCAGGAGCCTTTTCCTCCGACACGAAAGCCGCCGCTGCGCCCTTCTCCAGGGCCGCCGCCACGAAATCGTGCCCGTCATGCACATCGCCCTTGATGGCGAAGTAGAGATCGCCCGGCTCCAGCGTGCGCGTGTCGATGGACGCGCCTGTCGCCTGCGCGAAGCCACCACCGACGCGGGCGCCGGTGGTGGCTAGGATTTCATCCAGGGTCCATAGGGGCGAATTCATCCCTGCCTCTCCGCAATGGCCGCCCGGACCTCATCGTGGTCCGAGAACGGCAGGGTCCGGTCGCCGATGATTTGGCCGGTTTCATGACCTTTGCCGGCCACGACCAGAATATCGCCCGCTCGGAGTTCGTTCACGGCCGTGCGTATGGCCTCGGCACGGTCGCCGATTTCCCGTGCGCCGGGCGCGGCCTTCATGATCTCGGCCCGAATGGCGGCCGGATCCTCGGAGCGAGGATTATCGTCCGTGACGATGACCATATCGGCCTTGTCGGAGGCGATGCGTCCCATAAGCGGACGTTTTCCCCGATCCCGGTCGCCGCCACACCCGACGATGCAGAAGAGACGGCCCTTCACGAAGGGCCGCAGGGCATCGAGCACATGGGCGAGCGCATCGGGCTTGTGCGCGTAATCGACGATGCAGATCGCGCCATCGACCTCGCCCACCTGCTCCAGGCGGCCCGACACGCCCTTGAGCGTCTTGAAACCTTCGAGCACTTGTTCCGCCCTGCCCTCGCCTTCGACGGCGAGAACGAGGCCCGCCGCCACGAGGGCGTTCTCGACCTGGAAGGCTCCCAGCAGAGGAAGCATCGTCCGGATGGTCTTTCCGAATGCCTCGACGGTGAGAGCCTGGGTGAAGCCCTCAGTGCGGGCTTCGACGAGACGGATCGTCTCGCCCGTGCTGCCCGTGGTGATGAGCCTCAGCCCGCGGTCGCGCACGCCCTGCAGGAAGACATCCGCATAGGGTCCGTCCGCATTGATGACGGCTGGCGCATCGTCGGGCAGAAGCGTGTCGAACAGGCGCATCTTCGCCTTGGCATAGGCTTCCGTCGTGGCATGGTAATCGAGATGATCGCGCCCGAGATTGGTGAAGCCCGCAGCCTGCAGGCGCACGCCGTCGAGACGACGCTGGTCGATGCCGTGCGAGGACGCCTCCATGGCAAGCCGCGTGACGCCGTCATGGGCCAAGCGGTCGAAGCTCTCGTGCAGGGAGATCGGATCCGGCGTCGTGAGCGAGCCGTAGGCGGCCCCATCGGACGTGATGATGCCGAGCGTGCCGACGCTCGCGGACTTGTAGCCCAGATGCGCGAAAAGCTGGCGCGTGAAGTCGGCCACCGAACTCTTGCCGCTCGTCCCCGTGACGGCGACGACTTTTTCCGGCTGCCTCGGATAGAAGCGCGCCGCCGCAAGAGCCAGCGTACAGCGCACGTCGGCGACCTGAACATAGGCGACATGCCCCGGCAGATCGGACGGACGCGCCGCCTCGCCGACGACAGCGACCGCGCCGGCGGCCACCGCCTGCGGCACGAAGCTCATGCCATCCACCTTCGTGCCGGGCACGGCGAAGAACAGGGTGCCCTGCCCCACCTTGCGGCTGTCGGAGGCGATCTTCGAGATAGCAAGAGGGGCATGCTCATGCCCTTGTGCTTCAACGATCAGATCACCGAGTGTCCTGGTCTGCGCGCTCATCGGTTGCTGCCCCAGGCGCCGAGGCGCGACATCAACGGGAATGGTTGCGAAGGCGGCTCGAAGCGCGGCGGCACGCCGAGCAGCGGCGCCACGCGCTCGACGATGTTTCCCGTCACGGGGCCAGCGTTCCAGCCTGCTGTCGAGAAGCCATAGGTCCCCTCCACGGCCTGTGGCTCGTCCATGATGGTGAGGAACACGTATTTCGGCTTGTCGGCCGGCACAACCGCCGTAAAGGTCGTGAGGTTCTTGTTTTTGGAATAGCGGCCGTTGATCACCTTCTCGGCCGTACCGGTCTTGCCGCCCACGAAGAAGCCCGCGATGGCCGCAGCGCTCGCCGAGCCTTCCGGCACGGAGGCGTTGAGACGCATCACGTAGCGCATGGCTTCGCTCGTCTCGGGCTTGATCACCTGCAGGGCGTTCTGCCGCGCCTCGGCCTCGGTGCGCTTGATGAAGGTCGGCTTGATCAGCACGCCGCCGTTGACCAAGGCGCCGACGGCCATGAGCGCCTGCAGCGGTGCGACCGCGAGGCCGTGGCCGAACGCGATGGTCATGGTGTTGAGTTCGCCCCAGCGCGGCGGAACGATCGGAAGAGCGCTTTCCGGCAGCTCGGTCTCGAGACGCGAGAGCTGCCCCATCTTGCGCAGAAAGGCCTTGTGTCCCTCCACGCCGATGCCGAGCGCCATGCGCGCGGTGCCGATGTTCGACGAGTGCACGAAGACTTCCGGCGTGGTGAGCACCCGGTGCGTGGCATGGTAATCGCCGATGGTGAACTTGCCGTAGCGCAGGCCGGAGCGCGCATCGAAGGTCGAGTTGATGTTGTACTTTCCGGAATCGAGCGCCATCGCGACCGTCAGGGCCTTGAAGGTCGAGCCCATCTCGAACACGCCGACATTGATGCGGTTGATCCGGTCCTTGTCGAGCGCATCCACCGGATTGTTGGGGTCGTAGTCAGGCAGCGACACGAGGGCGATGATCTCGCCGGTGTTCACGTCGAGGATCGCGCCCGCCGTCGCCTTGGCCTTGAACTTCGCCATGCCCTTCACGAGCTCGTCGCGCAGGGCGTGCTGCACGCGCAGGTCGAGGGACAGCTGGACGGGCTTCAGATCGGCGGCGGAGATGTTGAAGCCCGCGCCGTTGAGATCCTGCAGGCCCATGCTGTCGATATACTTCTCCATCCCGGCGATGCCGACATTGTCCACGTTGGCGAAGCCGAGCACGTGAGCTGCGGCTTCCGCGTTGGGATAGATGCGCTTGTTCTCCGGCAGGAACCCGATGCCTGGAATGCCGAGGCGATGCACTTCCGCCTGCTGGCGCGGCGTGATTTCGCGCTTGACCCAGACGAAGCCCTTCTTGGTGCCGAGCTTGTTACGGAGATCCGTGGCGTCGAGATCGGGCAGGACAGCGGTGAGCAGTTCGACCGCCTCGTCCTTGTCGATGATGTTGCGAGGCTCGGCGAAGACCGACACCATCTTCACGTCCGTCGCCAGAATCTCGCCGTTCCGGTCGACGATGTCGGGACGGGCCGCGGAGATTTCCGATGAGGCCGCGCGGCGCACTTCGCTCGTATTCTCGCTCGTGACGGCAAGAAAGACGAGGCGTCCGCCGATGAGGCTGAACAGCCCGACGAAGCAGGCGGCCGCGAGGCCCACGCGCGACGTGCTCTTGTCGTGACGAAGGCGAAACAGCTCGCGGGCGTGACCGAGGATGCCACGCTTCACGCGTGGCGAAGACGCGTGGACGCGGCTCTCCGCGTACGACGACGATACGTCGTTCGAAGAATCGAGCATCGGATCGGACGCGTAGGCGGCGTCCCCCTCGGGGTGTGATTCTGCGGGAAGGCTCTTACCCTGCCATTCGGTTTGGGGCTCTTGCAACACGAGGCTCACCGTCTAGGGGTTTGGGTCGTCGGGGTGCGGGCGTCCGAGTTCTTGTCCTTCGGCGTCGAGGTCGGCCCGAGAAGGCCGAGCGCTTCGAGCTTGCGGCCGATCTCGTCTTCGCGGGACGGACGGTTCGGCAGCTCGGACAGGCGCGCGAGCTGCTGGATCTTCAGGGGCTGCAGATCGAGATGCTTGTCGGCGGCTTCCTGGAGCCGGTCGGGACGGTCCAGATATTGCCACTCGGCCTGCAGCACCGCGATGGCCTCGCGCTCGCGCTGCACCTTGGTCTTCAGCTTCGCCACCTGCTCGGCGTAATAGAGCGTGTCGTACTTGATCGAATAGGCATAACCCGCCGATGCGATGAGGGCGGAAATCGCGATGATATGGAGCAGCCGGATCATCGGCGCCCTCCCCGTTTTTCAGCCGTCTGCGGCAGCTCAGCCAGCATGGCGATAGCGCTCAAAGGCTCCTGCGGCGGCGTTTCCGTGCGCGCGCCGGCCCGGAGTTTCGCCGAGCGCGCCCGCGGGTTGCGCGCCATTTCCTGCTCGCTCGGACCGACCGGACCTCTGGTGATCGCATCGAAAGTGGGCTCCGGTGCGGCAGCCGTCGGCAGATGGCGCGAGCCCGTGGCCGCGCGGCCTGTGCGGGCCGCGAAGAACTGCTTCACGATGCGATCTTCCAGCGAATGGAACGTGACGACCACGAGGCGGCCGCCGGGCTTCAGAATGCGCTCGGCCGCATGCAAGGCACGCACCAGTTCGCCGAGCTCGTCGTTGACCGCGATGCGCAGGCCCTGGAACACGCGCGTGGCCGGATGGATGCCGCCGGGCTCCTGCCGGATCAGCGAGGCGACGAGATCGGCCAGCTGCCGCGTGGTCTCGAACGGCTGACGGCGGCGCATCTCGATGATGGCGCGCGCCACCGCGCGGGCGCGCCGCTCCTCGCCGTAATGATAGAAGATGTCCGCAAGCTCGGCCTCGGAGGATTCGTTGATGAGATCGGCCGCGCTCGGGCCGCTCTGTTCCATGCGCATGTCGAGCGGCCCCTCGTTGCGGAACGAGAAGCCACGCTCGGCCTGATCGAGCTGCATGGACGACACGCCGATGTCGAGAACGACGCCATCGACGCTCTCGAACCCTTGCGCATGCGCGAGATCGTCGAGGTCGCCGAAGCGCCCGGGAACGAGCATCAGGCGCTTCTTGAATTTGGCCGCAAGGGACTCGCCGCCCGCAATCGCATCGGGATCGCGGTCGATGGCGACGACCTTGTTCTGCGGATGTCCGTCGAGAATGGCGCGCGTATAACCGCCTGCGCCGAATGTGCCGTCGATGAAAGTGCCGCCGCGCTTGACATCGAGAGCCGTGCACACCTCCTCCAGGAGAACAGGAACGTGACGGGACGGTCCGCCAGCGGCTCCGGCTCCTGGGCCGTCGCCGCGTCCCATCATCGCTCCCGTACTCCTGGTGAGGTGTTCTGCACTAACCTTGGCTCCATCACTCGGCTTCCCAATGCTTTCTTCAGGTCTCGGACCTTCGTGCGCGCCTCCTCCAAGTGCGCACGGAAGCGCTCGGGCTCCCAAATCTGGAACTTGTGACCAAGTCCGACGAACGTCACCGTATCGCCGATCCCGGCATGCACTTTTACCGTGTCCGTCAGGATGACACGCCCCTCCGGATCGACCTTCAGAATTTCGCTTGTCCCGAACAACGCCGTCGACAGCTGATCCCGCTCGTCCGAATAGGGCGACAGCGTCGACAAGAACGCATCGATCTCGTTCAGAAGCGTATTGCCGCCCGCGTCCAATGCCTGCGCGTCGAGCGCCGGATGAACGTAGAGCCCCTCGAATCCATCCCTGGCCAGCACGGCCCGGAAGGATGCAGGGATCGAGACGCGACCCTTCGAATCCAACTTGTTGGTGAAATTGGACACGAAGCGGTTCATTGGCCGCAGCTCGCACGCTCCTGATTGTCAGCCCCCAGGCGGATCTCATGGATCCACCACCCGCAGCCGGTGATGACGCTACTTTCCAAAGCGAAACGTCAGCATTTCTTGAGTGCTTGACGCCCCCTTCGGAAGACACCGTCGACGGGATGATTTGGGATAACATGGGATAATATGGGCGTCAACGGAACGGGGATGGTGGACACGCTTCTCGGCATGCGTTCCCCATGAGACGCATTTACGGTTAATGAATCGTAAGCGACGCAAAGGTTTGCGCCGCTTTCATGCAGATTTCGGGCCTGTGGATAGATGGGGTCAGCCGGCCTGTAAGCCGGGTTCTGTAGGGCCCAAAGTCTAAGACCTTGGACGTGGCGACCATTCCTCTGGGACGATCATTGCTGACCGCCTCAAGCAACCAACCCGGACGACCAGCCTGGAAGCAGGCCTGGCGCGAACGCCTGTCGTCCCTATTCGGTTTTGCTCCTGGTGGGGTTTACCTTGCCGTGCGCATTGCTGCGTCCGCGGTGCGCTCTTACCGCACCCTTTCACCCTTACCCCGAGGTCCGAGAACCTTTGCGGGGCGGTCTGCTCTCTGTGGCACTTTCCCTGGGGTTTCCCCCGCCGGACGTTATCCGGCACCTTGCTTCCATGGAGCCCGGACTTTCCTCCCCGAGCGTGAGCTCGAAGCGGCCGCCCGGCCAGCTGACGAAGGGGATGTGGTGCAAAAGCAGGCCCCGCGTCAAGGCCGAAGGTTACTCGGCCGCGGCCGTCAGCACCTTCACCTTCGCGCAATAGGCGCGCGAAGCGCTCGTCATGGTGGTCGTCCGATGCCCGAACTGATAGCGCAGGATCGTGCCGCAGGTGTCGCCGCCCGCGAGCTTGTAAGCCTTGGCGAGATACTTCAGCCCGTAGCGCAGATTGGTTTCCGCATCGAGAAGACCTGCGACCGGACCTTCGTAGCCGAGGGACTGCGCGGTCCGCATGTTGATCTGCGTCAGGCCCAAGTGCGGGCCGTTGCGCGCGCCGGCATTATAGCGGCTCTCGAGCCGGACGACGGCATCGGCCAGCCCGTAAGGCAGGCCGTTCTCGGACGCATAGCGCACGATCAAGGGCTTGAGGGCGCTGGCTTTGACAGCATCGGCACGTGCGGAACGGGAAAGTCCCGACAGATCGACCGGGAGAGCGGACGTCTCTTCGACAGCAGCCGCCTCCTCCTCGCCCGCAGCAGCCTTGGCCACGGCGGCGGGAGGCTCGATGGTGGCCTTAGAGGCCTTGACGGCGTCCTTGGCCTTTCTGGGCTCGCCCTTGGCCGTTTTGCCGGATTTCGCAGCCTTGGCGGCCTCGGCCGCCTCTTCCGCCTCGATCGCCGCCTGTTCTTCCTTGAGAGCGGCCTCGGCAGCCTTCTGCTCCTCGAACTGTGCGCGCACAAGCTCCTCCGCGTCCTGCGGAGAAATCAGGGTGCTTTCCGCCCGCGCCTGCGGCGCAAGTCCAAGCGTAGCCAAGCTTATGATGACGGCTGCCACCGTTCTCACTTCACGCTGCCAAGTCATATGCAAACTCCAGATGGCATAGGCCGTCGAGCGGCGGTGGGTGGTGGCGAAATAAGGCAAAGTTGTGGCTCGGCAAGACACAATCATGTCCGCACAATGCTTAAGCTAAACGCTTTCGAGGCCTGAAAACGAGACAGAATAAGGCAGAAATAGCCTTAGGGCGACGTGAGAAATTATTCGTTGCTCTCACACGTATGGGCCATCTTCCGCTCGCAATACGGCGGCTTCACGAATCAAAGACATGAAATTACATATCGATATTCTTTGACCGTTATCCGAGGGAAATTTCGATGAAGACCATTATCGTCGCGGCTGCCGCAGGGGCGCTCCTGCTTTCATTGACAGCTTGCAACACGCCGGGAGAGCGTGCCCTCGGCGGCGGAGCCATCGGGGGCCTCGCCGGAGCGGCCATCGGAGGCATGGCGACCGGCCATGCGAGCGGCGCTCTTGCGGGCGCGGCCGTCGGTGCCGCCGGCGGCGCCGTGATCGGAGCCGCGACAACGCCCGAACCCGAGCCCATGTTTGTCGCTGAGCCGATGCCCGCCGCTCCGGTCCGCAGCGAAGCGCGTCCTTCCGGTCAGGGCCGGGCCAATCAGAGCAGCCAGGGTTGGTCGCCCAAAGACTGCAAGTACGGAACCATGATGCATCATGGCTCCCTCGTTTGCTCCCCTTGACACCTGATGGAACCGATCGGCTAGGAAAAAGTTGGCAATAAGGCTAAGCTAAGTTGCTCAAGCTTTCTCCAATTGTCTGTCGCTGACTCAAGAGGACACGTCCATGAAGAAAATCATCACCGCTGTCGCCGCGGGTGCTCTCACCCTCTCGATCGCCGCCTGCAACACCCCGGGCGAGCGCGCAGTCGGCGGTGCCGCAGTGGGCGGCCTTGCCGGCGCGGCTATCGGCGGTGCTGCCACGGGTCGTGGAAGCGGCGCTCTGGCAGGTGCGGCCATCGGTGCCGCCGGTGGTGCCATCGTGGGCGCAGCGACGGCTCCGGGTCGCCCGGCCTGCCCCTATGGCACGTATCAGGACGTCTACGGCAACATTTACTGCCGCTGATCGCGCGTCAGAAACGGAATTTGAGGGGTCGGGACCTTCCCGGCCCCTTTCTTTTTGCCCGCACTTGAGATTACGACTACAGCATCGGACCCAAAAGTGGACTTGCACTTTTGGGATCGGTTCCGATGCTCCACTCTTCGACGAGCGCATCGTCTCGAGCGGAAAACCGGATCCACTTTTCGCTTACGCGGCCCTTCGGGTCCGCACGATGCGCTAAGGCAAGATGATTCAGTCGATTTGGGGTAAGCTGGGTGGCGCCGGCATCGGGCTTGCGTTGGGCGGGCCGATCGGCGCTCTCCTGGGTGGTGTCGCCGGCCACGTTCTCATTGACCGTGAAGGTGCTCCCTTCGGGAAGCCGCCGCGCGACGTGCTCTTCACCATGGGGCTCGTGGCCCTCGCGGCCAAGATGGCGAAGGCCGACGGCGTCGTGGTCGACGTGGAGGTCCGGGCCTTCGAGCAGATCGTCGAGGTGCCGGACAGCGAGCACGACAAGGTGGAACGCCTGTTCAACCTCGCCATCCAGACCACGGACGGCTTCGAGGCCTATGCCCGCCAGATCGGCGACGCCTTCAAGGACGAGCCTGCCCTGCTCGAAGACGTGCTCGACGGCCTGTTCCACATCGCCAAGGCGGACGAGGCCATCCACGAGGCCGAATACGCCTACCTCAAGGACGTGGCGACGATCTTCGCCTTCTCGGACCAGGATTTCGAGCGGATCGCCGCCCGGCACGTGCGGCGCGCCGACGATCCCTATCTCATTCTTCAGGCCGACCGAAGCATGAGCGACGAGGAGTTGAAGCGGCACTATCGCCGGCTCGTGGCCGAGAACCATCCCGACCGGGAAATCGCCCGCGGCCTGCCGCCGGAAGCCGTGAAGATCGCCACCGAGCGCGTGGCCGCCATCAACGCCGCCTGGGAAAGCGTTGCGGCCGAGCGGAACATCAGGTGACCGCATGAACGCTCTTTCCCCGGAAAGCCCGATCGCCGGCAAGGTATTTCCATCGCCCAATCACGGGGAACGCAAGGACGCTCAGCGCCCCAGCATGGTCATTCTCCACTACACGGGCATGCCTGACGAAGGCGAGTCCCTGCAGTGGCTTTGCAATCCCGTGTCCCAGGTATCTGCCCATTACTTCGTGTTCGGCGACGGCCGCGTCCTCCAGCTCGTTCCGGAGATGCGCCGGGCCTGGCATGCGGGCCTCTCCTCCTGGGACGGCGAGATCGACATCAATTCCTGTTCCATCGGCATCGAGATCGCCAATCCCGGCCATCCAGGCGGCCTGCCTCCCTTCCCGGATGCGCAGATCGAAAGCGTCGCGGCGCTGGTCAAGGACATTGTCACCCGCTGGCGCATCCCCGCGACCCGTGTGCTCGGCCATTCCGACGTCGCTCCCGGCCGCAAGGTCGATCCGGGCGAGCTCTTCCCATGGCAGCGTCTGCACGAGGCAGGTGCGGGCCACTGGGTTGCCCCATCGGCCACGAGCGACGGCCGCTTCTTCTCGCGCGGCGACCAGGGCATGCCCATCGAGGCGCTCCAGGCGATGCTCGCCATGTACGGTTACGGCGTGAGGATCAACGGCATCTTCGACGAGGACACGGAAAAGGTCGTCGCGGCCTTCCAGCGCCACTTCCGGCCCGAGCGCGTCGATGGCGTCGCGGATGCCTCGACCATCATGACCCTGCGCAACCTGATCGCCACCCGGCCGCAGCCTGTCGCATGACAAAGAGTTAACTCGTAACAATCCGGAAAATCGGCCACAATCGGCTCTCATGATATTTCACATGTCGGAGAGGGTTTTTCGGTGCGTCGCGTCTGGCTGTGGTTGATCGGCATCGTGCTCGTGGCAGGAGCGTTCGGCTTCGTGCTGTGGAAGCCCACGGGGAGCAGCGCATCCGATCAGCCCTATCGCCTCGGCGCCGTGGACCGCGGATCGATCACGGCGAGCGTGCGCGCCACCGGCACGCTCAACCCCGTCACGACCGTGCTCGTCGGCTCGCAGCTCTCGGGCCAGGTGGTCGAGATCCTGGCCGACTACAACACGCCCGTGAAGGAAGGTCAGGTGGTCGCCCGCCTCTATGCGGAGCAGATCAAGTCGCGCCGCGACGCGGCCCTCGCGGACCTCGCTCAGGCGAAGGCTGACCTCGACACCAAGCGCGCTCAGATCGACAAGGCGCAATCCGCGCTGCAGCGCTCGGAGGCGCAGGCGAACGACCTTTCCGCGCAGCGCGACCGGGCCCGTGCCCAGCTCACCGAAGCCCAACGCAACCTCGACCGGCAGCGGGAGCTGACCACCCGCTCGGTGGGAACCCAGACGGCCCTCGAGCAGGCCGGAACGCAGCTCGACGTGCAGAAGGCGAATCTCGCATCGGCCGAGGCGCAGATCGCCTCGAACAAGGCCGAAACCGATGGGCTCAAGGCGGACCTCGCCCTGGCCGAAGCGAGCCTGAAATCCGCCGAGGCGATGATCCTGCAGCGGCAGGCGAAGCTCAAGGATATCGAGATCGACCTCGCCCGCACCGACATCAAATCCCCGGTCGAAGGCGTCGTGGTGAAGCGCGACATCGAACTCGGCCAGACCGTCGCGGCCTCGCTCTCCGCCCCGACCCTGTTCACCGTCGCGCAGGACCTGAGGGAGATCGACATCTATGCCAATATCGACGAGGCGGATGTGGGACGTCTCAAGGATGGGCAGAAGGTGACCTTTACCGTCAACGCTTATCCGAACCGCACTTTTGAGGGCACCGTGCGCATGGTGCGCCTGGCCGCCCAGACGGTGCAGAACGTGGTGACCTACACGGCCGTCATCGGCGTGAAGAACCTGGATCAGGCCCTTCTCCCCGGCATGACGGCGAACCTCCAGATCGTCACGGACGAACGCGAGGACGTGCTGCGCGTTCCGAATGCGGCGCTGCGCTACCGGCCGCCGGTTTCCGTCGCGCCAAGTGTGGCGCAGGACGCCCCCCCGCGGCGGCGCGGACGCGCTCAGGATGCGGAGATGCAAGCCGACGAGGGCACGAGCGGGCGCATCTACCGCGTCGGGCAGGACGGCAATCCGCAGGCCGTGCATGTGCGGCTCGGCGCGACCGACGGATCCTATACCGAGATCCTGCGCGGTGATCTGCGGGAAGGGGCGGCGATCATCATCGGAGCCCAGCGTGCAGGTGCAGGCGACGATGCCGGCGCTTCGGCGACCGGCCGCCGCCCGCGCCCGCCGCGCATGTTCTGAAGGGACAGGCCGTGGCTCTCATCGAAACGCACGAACTCAGGCGGATCTACGATCTCGATGCGGGCTGCGTCGTGGCTCTCGATGCCGTTTCACTCGACATCGAGAAAGGCGATTTCGTCGCCGTGATGGGTCCGTCCGGCTCGGGCAAATCCACGTTCATGAATCTCATCGGCTGCCTCGACAAGCCGACCAGCGGCCAGTACCTGCTCGCGGGCACGGCCGTCGAAAGCCTCGACGCGAACGGCCTGGCACGGCTGCGCAACCGGGAGATCGGTTTCGTCTTCCAGCAGTTCAACCTGCTGCCGCGCGTCGATGCGCTCGGCAATGTGGAGCTGCCCATGGTCTATGCGGGATTCGACCGCAGGACGCGTCGCGAGCGGGCCCTGCACGCGCTCGAACGCGTCGGCCTCGCCGAGCGCGCGCATCACCGGCCAATGCAGTTGTCCGGCGGGCAGCAGCAACGCGTCGCCATCGCGCGCGCGCTCGTCAACAGCCCGAGCCTGCTCCTTGCAGACGAGCCCACCGGGGCGCTGGACAGCCGCACGGCGAACGAGATCATGGCCCTGTTCCAGGAGCTCAACCGCGAGGGCGTCACCATCGTGCTCGTCACCCACGACGCGGAAGTGGGCCGCCATGCGCATCGCCTCGTCCGCTTCCGGGACGGCCATGTGATCGAGGACCACCGCCAGATCCCAGTCGATGCGCGCGCCCTTGCCCCGGAGGCCGCAGAATGAGGCTGATCGAGGCCATTCGCTCCGCGCTGTCTGCCATCATGGCCAATGCCCTGCGCAGCCTCCTGACGATGCTCGGCATCGTCATCGGCGTCGCCGCCGTCATCGCCATGGTGGCGATCGGATCGGGCGCGCGCAATCTCGTCGACAGCCAGATCCGCTCGCTCGGTGCCAACCTCGCCATCGTCACGCCCGGCAACGTGACCCAGGGCGGCGCCCGGCTCGGCGCCGGCGCGGCCTCCTCGCTCACGGACGAAGACGCACGCGCCATCCGGCGCGAGATCGACGGCGTGGTGGCGGCCGCGCCCTTCGTGCAGGGCGGCACCCAGGTCGTGGCCGGCGGCAGCAACTGGGGCACACGCATCTACGGCATCGACAACGACTGGTTCTCGGCCCGCGAGTGGGATGTCGCCACCGGCCGCACCTTCGATCCGGAAGAGGTCAGGCGCGGCGACATCGTCATCCTTCTCGGCCAGACGGTCGCGCGCAATCTCTTCGGTGAGGACGATCCCATCGGCCAGACCGTGCGCGTGCGCAACGTGCCCTTCCGGGTGATCGGCGTCATGGCGTCGAAAGGCCAGTCGGCCTTCGGGCAGGATCAGGACGACGTGGTCTTCGTGCCGCTCGATGCGGGACGCCGCCGCGTCATCGGCCGCAACTACGCCAAGGACGGGTCCGTCGGCTCGATCTTCGTGAAATTCGCCGATGAGAGCGACATCGAACCCGGCATCGCCAACATGACGGAGCTGCTGCGCCAGCGCCATCGCATCACGGGCGACCAGGAGGACGACTTTTCCATCCGCAACCTGACCGAGATCGCCAACACCGCGTCCGCCTCGGCCAACACACTGTCCATGCTGCTCGCCGCCGTCGCTGCCGTGTCGTTGCTCGTCGGCGGCATCGGCATCATGAACATCATGCTGGTCTCCGTCACCGAGCGCACCCGCGAGATCGGCCTGCGCCTCGCCGTCGGCGCGCGCCCGCGCGACATCCTGAGCCAATTCCTGATCGAGGCGACGACGCTGTCCACCATCGGCGGAGCGCTCGGCATCGGCCTCGGCGCAGGCGCCGCCTACCTCGTGGCGCAACTCGCCGGCTGGCCCTCGCTGGTGTCGACTAACGCCATCATGATCGCCGTCGGCTTCTCGGCGCTGGTGGGCATCTTCTTCGGGTTCTATCCCGCACAACGGGCGGCGAAGCTCGATCCGATCGAGGCATTGCGGCGGGAGTAGGTCCGAATGGACGAACGCAGGATTCAGCGCTGCGTGAGAGGATACACTGAACGTCATGGCCGGGCTTGTCCCAGCCATCCCGATCGGAAGGGTGCGGCGCTTCATGCAATCGGGATCACCGGCACAAGGCCGGTGATGACGTGGAGGGTGTTCTTCCCGACCCGAGCTTCAGCGAAGGACGCTCACCTACTCCGCCGCCATCACGCGGTAGCTTGCCGGATCGTAGTTGAGGATCGGGGCGAGCCAGCGCTCGACCTCGGCAATGCTCATGTCCTTGCGCGCCGCGTAATCCTCCACCTGATCGCGCTCGACCTTGGCGACGCCGAAGTAATAGGCGTCCGGGTGCGAGAGATAGAGGCCCGACACGGAGGAACCCGGCCACATGGCGTAGGATTCGGTGAGCGTCACGCCGATGCTGCGCTCGGCGTTGAGCAGGCCGAACAGGGTCGCCTTCTCCGTATGGTCGGGCTGCGCGGGATAGCCCGGAGCCGGGCGGATGCCCTGATACTCCTCGCCGATCAGCCCATCGTTGCTGAGGTTCTCGTCGGACGCGTAGCCCCAGAACTCCTTGCGCACGCGCTCGTGCATGCGCTCGGCAAAGGCCTCCGCGATGCGATCGGCGAGCGCCTTCACCATGATCGAACGATAATCGTCGTTGGCGCGCTCGAAGCGTTCCGCGATGCGAACCTCCTCGATGCCGGAGGTCACCACGAAGGCGCCGACCCAATCGGGCTTTCCGCTCTCAGTGGGAGCGATGAAATCGGACAGGCAGAGGTTGGGCTTGCCGTCGCGCTTCGAGAGCTGCTGGCGCAGGCCGTGGAACGTCGCGAGCTGCTCCGTGCGGCTATCGCCCGTGTAGAGGCGAATGTCGTCGCCGACCGCATTGGCAGGCCAGAAGCCGATCACCGCCTTCGGGTTGAACCAGCGCTCCTCCACGAGCTGCTTGAGCATGCCTTGAGCATCCTCCCAGAGCTGCCGCGCGGCCTCGCCCTGCTTCTCGTCTTCGAGGATGGCCGGGAAGCGTCCCTTCAGCTCCCAGGTCTGGAAGAACGGGGTCCAGTCGATATAGGGCACGAGCTCGCCCACATCGTAGCTGCGGAACACGCGCGCGCCGGTGAAGCTGGGCTTCGGCGGTTGGTAGGACGACCAGTCAGGCGTGAACCTGTTGGCCCGCGCCTTCTCGATGGACAGACGCTGCTTGTCGGCCTCCGAGCGGGCATGGGCATCGGCCACCTTGCGATACTCGGAGCGAAGGGTCTCCACGTAACCGTCCTTCATGTCGGGCGACAGAAGCGACGACACGATGCCGACAGCGCGGCTCGCATCCGTCACATAGACGGCTTGGCCCTTGTTGTAGTGCGGATGGATCTTCACCGCCGTGTGGACGCGGCTCGTGGTGGCACCGCCGATGAGGAGCGGAATGTCGAAGCCTTCGCGCTCCATCTCGCTGGCGACGTTCACCATCTCGTCGAGGGACGGCGTGATGAGGCCCGAGAGGCCGATCACGTCCACCTTCTCCCTGCGCGCGGTCTCCAGGATCTTCTGGGCCGGCACCATGACGCCGAGGTCGATGACCTCGTAGTTGTTGCAGGCGAGAACCACGCCGACGATGTTCTTGCCGATGTCGTGCACGTCGCCCTTCACGGTCGCCATCAGCACCTTGCCGGCGGCGGAGCGTCCGGTGTCGCCGTTAGCTTCCTTCTCGGCCTCCATGAACGGCATGAGATAGGCGACCGCCTGCTTCATGACGCGTGCCGATTTCACCACCTGGGGCAGGAACATCTTTCCGGCGCCGAAGAGATCGCCCACCACGTTCATGCCGGCCATGAGCGGGCCTTCGATCACGTGCAGCGGACGCTCGGCCTGCTGCCGCGCCTCTTCCGTGTCCTGCTCGATGAACTCGGTGATGCCGTTGACGAGCGCGTGCTCGATGCGCTTGCCCACAGGCCAGGAGCGCCATTCGAGATCGGTGGCCTTCACGACGCCCGATCCATCGCCCTTGAAGCGCGGCGCCGCATCCAGCAGCCGCTCCGTCGCGTCGGGACGGCGGTTGAGGACGACGTCCTCGCACAATTCGCGCAGCTCAGCGTCGATCTCGTCGTAAACGGCGAGCTGCCCGGCATTCACGATGCCCATGTCCATGCCGACCTTGATGGCGTGGAACAGGAACACGGAATGCATGGCCTCGCGCACCGGCTCGTTGCCACGAAACGAGAAGGACAGGTTCGACACGCCGCCCGAGATATGGGCATGTGGCAGCGTCTCGCGGATGATCCGCGTCGCCTCGATGAAGTCGACCCCGTAGCCGTTATGCTCCTCGATGCCGGTGGCGACCGCGAAGACGTTCGGATCGAAGATGATGTCCTCCGGCGGGAACCCGACCTGCTTGGTCAGGATCCTGTAGGCCCGCGTGCAGATCTCGACCTTGCGCTCCAGCGTATCCGCCTGGCCCTGCTCGTCGAAGGCCATGACGACGACGGCGGCACCATAGGAACGACAGATTCTTGCATGCTCGATGAAGGATTCCTCGCCCTCCTTCATGGAGATCGAGTTCACGATGGCCTTGCCCTGGATGCACTTGAGGCCGGCCTCGATCACGTGGAACTTGGACGAGTCGACCATCACCGGAACGCGGGCGATATCGGGCTCCGCCGCAACGAGGTTGAGGAACTCCACCATGGCCTTCTCGGAATCGAGCAGGCCTTCGTCCATGTTGACGTCGATGATCTGCGCGCCGTTCGCCACCTGATCGCGCGCTACGTCGAGGGCAGCGGCGTAATCGTTGTTGGTGATGAGCTTGCGGAACTTGGCGGAGCCCGTGACGTTCGTGCGCTCGCCCACGTTCACGAATGGAATGTCGGATGTGAGGTTGAAGGGCTCAAGGCCCGAGAGGCGCATGAGCGGCTGAATCTTCGGAACCGAGCGCGGTGCCTTTCCGGCGACGGCCTCGGCAATGGCGCGAATATGGTCCGGCGTCGTGCCGCAGCAGCCGCCGACCACGTTGACGAGACCGGAATCGGCGAATTCCGCGATCATGCGCGCCGTAGCCGCGGGGCTTTCGTCATAAAGGCCGAACTCGTTCGGCAGTCCCGCATTCGGATAGGCGCAGACCAAGGTATCGGCGACCTTGCCGATCTCCTGGATATGCGCGCGCATCTCACGGGCGCCAAGCGCGCAGTTGAGGCCGATGGAGAACGGCTCCGCATGACGCACCGAATGCCAGAAGGCCGTCGGCGTCTGTCCCGAGAGGGTACGGCCGGAGAGATCCGTGATCGTACCCGAGATCATGACCGGGAGCTTCACGCCTTTCTCGGCGAAGACCTGGTGCGTCGCCACGATGGCGGCCTTGGCGTTGAGCGTGTCGAAGATCGTCTCGATCAGGATGATCTCGGCGCCACCGTCGACGAGGCCCCTCACCTGCTCGGCGTAGGCGTCGCGCACCTGATCGAAGGTCACGGCGCGGTAGCCGGGATTGTTCACGTCCGGCGAGATCGAGAGCGTACGGTTCGTCGGGCCGATGGCGCCGGCCACGAAGCGGCGGCGGCCGTCTTCCTTTTCCGCGATGAGCGCGGCCTCGCGCGCAAGCCGCGCGCCTTCGACGTTGAGCTCGTAGACGATCTCCTCCATGCCGTAATCGGCCTGGGCGATGGAGGTGCCGGAGAAGGTGTTCGTCTCGACGATGTCGGCGCCCGCGCGGAAATAATCCAGGTGCACATCGCGCACCGCGTCGGGCTGCGTGAGGATGAGCAGGTCGTTGTTGCCCTTGACGTCCTGCTTCCAATCCTTGAACCGCTCGCCCCGGAAATCCTCTTCCGAGAAGCGCGAGCGCTGCAACTCCGTTCCCATCGCGCCGTCGAGCACGAGGATCCGCTTGGAGGCCGCTTCTCGGAGCGCCTTGATCACATCGGCACCATGTGCCGGGCGAGGATGATACGCAGTCATTCGATCTGTTCTCTTTTCACCGCGGTCGGATGTATGCCGGCCGATGAAATCCGTTCAACGTTACAAATATGAATGCTCGGCTTGGCCGGGCATCGGGACATTCAGGCTGCGGCCTTCACGCTCTGATCGCGCAGGCCGAGCAGATGGCAGATGGCGTAGACCAGATCGGCGCGGTTCATCGTGTAGAAGTGGAACTCGTTCACGCCACGATCGAGCAGATCGAACACCTGCTCGGCGGCGACGGCGGCCGCGATAAGCTTTCGCGTCTCCACATCGTTCTCGAGGCCGTCGAAGCGTGCTGCCAGCCAATCGGGAACGCTGGCGCCGGTCTTGGACGCGAAGTTCGCGGTCTGCTTGAAATTCTGCACGGGCACGATGCCGGGCACGATCGGGATGTCGATGCCGCGTGCGCGGACACGGTCGAGATAGCGGAAGTACAGGTCGTTATCGAAAAAGAACTGCGTGATGGCGCGGTCCGCGCCGCAATCGACCTTGCTTTTCAAGGCGTCGATATCGGCATCGAGGGAAGCGGCCTCGGGGTGCTTCTCCGGATAGGCGGAAACGGACACCTCGAAATCGCCGATGGACTTGATGCCGGCGACGAGATCGCAGGTTTGCCGATAGCCGCCGGAATGCGGCTCATAGGCCGTTCCGATTCCGCCCGCGGGGTCACCGCGCAGGGCCACGATATGGCGCACGCCCGCATCCCAATAGGAGCGGACGACGTCGTTCACCTCGTCCTTCGTGGCGGCCACGCAGGTGAGATGCGCGGCGGGCTTGAGAGGCGTTTCCTTCAGGATCCGGGACACCGTGGCATGGGTGCGCTCACGGGTGGAGCCGCCCGCGCCATAGGTCACGGAGACGAAATGCGGTTGAAGCGGCGCCAGCCGCTGGATGGACGACCAGAGCGTCGCTTCCATCTCCGGCGTCTTCGGCGGGAAGAATTCGAACGAAACCTTGATGGGAGAGGCGTTCTGCCGGCTTGGGCGAAGGGCGAGCGGTGACATCAGGCGACCTCTCTGTCGGGTTCACTCAAGGGCCAATCCGTCACCACGCGGCGATCCTGGCCAAGCCATAGGGATACGGTCAACTGCTCGTCGCCTTTCGCCGGCGGAGCGATCTCCCGATTGAGGGTGCAGTCGAGGCCCGCCTCGTCGAGCCATCCGGCGACCTGGGCGGGAGTGAAGCCGAGGCGGCGATGCGCCTGGGCCTCACGGAGGAATTCAAGATTATGCGGCGCGAAATCGACCACGAGGATCCGCCCACCGGGCGCCACGAGGCGCGCCGCCTCCCGGATCGCCCGCGCCGGGTCGTCCAGGTAATGCAGCACCTGATGGATCACCACGAGGTCGAAGGTGTCGCGCGGGAACGGGGGCGCATAGATGTCGCCCTGGCGCAGCTCGATGCCCCGCAGGCCCGCCTTTTCGAGATTGGCCCGCGCCACCGAGAGCATGGCGTGGCTGGCATCGAGCCCCACCGTGCGGCTGGCTCGCGGCGCCAGCAGCTGCAGCATCCGGCCGGTGCCGGTGCCGAGATCGACGAGGTTGCGGATCCTGGCCGGTCCGAGGGCCTCCACAACCGCCGCCTCGACCACGGTCTCGGGGGCATGGAGGGAGCGGATGCGGTCCCAGTCCGGGGCCAGACGGGAGAAGAAGGCCTGAGCGGCCTGGGAGCGCTGGGCCCGCACACCGTCGAGGCGGGTGCGGTCCTCCAGCAGCTGCGGATCGGACCGGTCGAGGCTCTCCAGGGTCGGGCGGATGATCCTGAGAGCGACGCCACGGTCGGTGAGCCGGAAGAAGGCCCAGGCCCCTTCCCGGTGCCGCTCCACAAGGCCGGCCTCGACGAGAAGCTTCAGGTGACGGGAAATGCGCGGCTGGGACTGCCCGAGGATATCCGTGAGGTCGGAAACAGAGAGCTCACCTTCGGTCAGCAAGGCGAGGATCCGCAGGCGCGTCTCCTCGGCGGCTGCCCTAAGGACATCCAGAGTCAGGTCCAGTGATGGGGACGGAGTGTCCGGCACAGCCAAAACTCGCTCTTACATATAAAGATATATTTATGTCTATTTTGACGAGAGAGCAAGCGAATGTATAGGCCGCTTCTCCATTCTATCGGAAGCGTTCCTCGAAGGTCTGATGGCTCCGACCGCGACGGGAGGGTATTTATCAGGCGAAGTGGTAGCCGCTGCCGATCGGCTACCACCTGACCCCGCCTACCGGAACGGCGGCTCGTCGAAGCTGCGCAGCTTGCGCGAATGCAGGGACGACCTCTGCCCTTTCAGGATGTCGAGGGCCGCGAGACCGATCATGAGATGCTCGCTCACCGCCCGCTCATAGAAGGCATTGGCTGCCCCCGGCAGCTTGATCTCCCCGTGCAGGGGCTTGTCCGAGACGCACAGGAGGGTGCCGTAGGGGACGCGGAGCCGGTAGCCCTGGGCCGCGATGGTGCCGCTCTCCATGTCCACCGCGATGGCGCGGGACAGGTTGATCTGGCGCCGTTCCTGGCTCCAGCGCAGCTCCCAGTTCCGGTCGTCGTATGTCACGACCGTGCCGGTACGCAGGCGCCGTTTCAGCTCCTCGCCCCGTTCGCCGGTGACCTGGACCGCCGCGTCCTGCAGAGCGACCTGGATTTCAGCCAGGGCCGGGATCGGGATTTCCGGCGGCACGGCGCTGTCGAGGATGTGGTCGCGCCGCAGATAGCCGTGGGCCAGCACGTAGTCGCCGATGGACTGCGACTGGCGCAAGCCGCCGCAATGCCCGACCATGAGCCAGCAATGGGGCCGCAGCACCGCCAGATGGTCGGTGATGTTCTTCGCATTCGAGGGACCGACACCGATATTGACCAGGGTCACACCCTGCCCGTCCTTGCGCATCAGGTGATAGGCCGGCATCTGGAACCGGTGCCAGGGCGATGAGCCGATCAACTCCTCGACGACGGCCTCGTCCAATCCACGCTCAATGGTGACGCCGCTGGGAAGGATGAGCCGAGTATAAGGCCCCTCGTCGTTCGCCAGTTCCGTGACGGCCCAGCGGATGAACTGGTCCACATAGCGGTGGTAGTTGGTGAGGAGGATCCAGGGCTGGACGCAGCGCCAGTCGCTGCCGGTATAATGCACGAGACGGCGGAGCGAGTAATCGACCCGGGCCGCATCGAAGAGCGCCAGCGGCCGGGGCTCGTTCTCATGGAAAACCCAGGTCCCATCGGCGATCTCGTCGCCCACCTTGGCGAGAAGCGGCGTCGGGAAATGCTGGGCGAGCTCGGAAGCCGAATGGGCTCCGCGGCCCAGCTCGTCGCCGCGCTCGAAGACATAGGGATAGGGAATTTCCTGGTCGCTGACGCCGATTTCGATGGTGGCCCCGTAATCGCGGACCAGATAGTTCAGCTGCTCCAGGAGATAATTCCGGAAGAAGGCCGGCTGCGTGATCGTGGTGGCATAGACCCCCGGCCCCTGGAACTTGGCATAGGCGCGCTGCTTGACCGGCGGCAGGGAGGTCGACCGGTAATCGAGCCGCAATTCCGGATAGCGGAAGCGGGACCGCTCGAAGGGCGTGGGCGACGTGCCGGTGGAGAAGAAATGATCAAGGGACTGGCGCTGCGCCTCGATGGCGCTGTCATGGAGAGCAATGAGCCGCTCGACGGCTTCTTCAGGCGTGGCAACGGATTGGAAGGTCGTCAGATGATCGGCGGGCACGTGGACTCTCTTCTTATGTCTCGTGCCTCAAGGGTCATACACCGTTTTGGGTCGGAACCCAACTAAGATGAATAGAATCTGGCATCTCTGTTGATACTATATATCACATTGACTATGAAGAACTCATGATGATGAGATTTGTTATAGCCTTACCGATATTTTGCATATGCCTTCCAGTGAACTCGTCATCTGCAAAGGGCGAGAGGCGACAATGGGCGTATGAGTATTTGGATGTGTGCGATCCCAGCTCGGCAGACTGGCCAATATGCAAGGCCTACATCGAGGGCTTTCTGGATGCTAGGGAAGGACTTGTACGGAACGGCAAAATTTCCAACTCGTACTGCCTGCCTGAGAACACGCCTACGGAGCAAGTCGCCAGTGCCCTTAAGGAATTCGCGGAGCCTTGGCCTTACAATGTCATGGCAATGGAAGGCGCACTCAACATTGCGCTGAGCATTAAGTTTCCCTGTCAAATCTCATGAATCTGGAAGATCGTTTTAAGGCGCTGCACCGGGCGAGAGTTTGCCCGATGCTAGTGATGAGATGCGTCCCCACGCGAATTACCGCGAGAACTTCTTGTACTTGATCCGGTGCGGGATCGTGGAATCCGTGCCGAGGCGGCGCTTCTTGTCCTCCTCGTAATCGGCGAAGTTGCCCTCGAACCATTCCACGTGGCTGTCGCCCTCGAAGGCGAGGATGTGGGTGGCGATGCGGTCGAGGAACCAGCGGTCGTGCGAGATGATCACGGCGCAGCCCGCGTAATCCTCCAGCGCCTCTTCGAGCGCGCGAAGCGTGTCCACGTCGAGGTCGTTGGTCGGCTCGTCGAGGAGCAGCACGTTGGAGCCCGACTTCAGGATCTTGGCGAGGTGAACGCGGTTGCGCTCGCCGCCCGAGAGCACGCCGACCTTCTTCTGCTGGTCGGAGCCCTTGAAGTTGAAGGCGCCGCAATAGGCGCGGGCATTGATCTCGCGCTTGCCGAGATAGAGCACCTCGTTGCCGCCGGAGATCTCCTCGTAGAGCGTCTTGTTGGCATCGAGCGAGTCACGGCTCTGGTCCACATAACCGAGTTTCACGCTCTCGCCGATCTGGATAGACCCCTCGTCCGGCTGCTCCTGGCCCGTGATCATGCGGAAGAGCGTGGTCTTGCCGGCGCCGTTCGGGCCGATGACGCCGACGATGCCGCCCGGCGGCAGCTTGAAGGACAGCCCGTCAATGAGCAGCTTGTCGCCGAAGGCCTTTTTCAGATTGTCGAACTCGATGACGTTGTTGCCCAGGCGCTCGGCGATCGGGATGATGATCTGGGCCGTTGTCGGACCCTTCTCGTTGGCCTTGGCCACGAGGTCCTCATAGCGCTGGATGCGCGCCTTCGACTTGGCCTGACGCGCCTTCGGCGAGGCCGCAACCCATTCGCGCTCGCGCTCGATGGTGCGCTGGTGCGCCGCTTCCTCACGGCCCTCCTGCTCGAGGCGCTTCTGCTTCTGCTCCAGCCAGGAGGAGTAATTGCCCTCGTAGGGGATGCCGCGACCCCGGTCGAGCTCGAGGATCCAGCCCGTCACGTTGTCGAGGAAGTAGCGGTCGTGGGTGACGATCAGGATCGCGCCCGGATAATTGCGCAGATGCCCTTCGAGCCAAGCGGTCGTCTCGGCGTCCAGGTGGTTGGTCGGCTCGTCGAGGAGCAGGAGTTCCGGCTGCTCCAGGAGCAGCTTGCACAGGGCGACGCGACGGCGCTCACCGCCCGAGAGCTTGTCCACCGACCAGTCGTCCGGCGGGCAGCGCAGGGCATCCATGGCCTGATCGACCTGGGAATCGAGATCCCACAGGCCCTTGGCCTCGATCTCGTCCTGGAGACGGGTCATCTCGTCCGCCGTTTCTTCGGAATAATTCATGGCGAGTTCGTTGTACCGGTCGAGGATCGCCTTCTTGGCGGCCACGCCTTCCATGACGTTCTCGCGGACGTTCTTCGACGGGTCCAGCTGAGGCTCCTGCGGCAGGTAGCCGACGCGGGCGCCCTCGGCGACCCAGCCCTCGCCGTTCCAGTCGGTGTCGGTTCCGGCCATGATGCGCAGAAGCGTCGACTTACCGGCGCCGTTGACGCCGAGGACGCCGATCTTGGCATCGGGGTAGAAGGAGAGATGGATGTTGTCCAAAACCTTCTTGCCGCCCGAATAGGTCTTGGTAAGGCCACGCATGTGGTAGATGAACTGACGGGACACGGAAAAAGCCCTGCTTGATGGTCGGTTGAATGGGATTGGCTGTCAGTTATCAGGGGCGGCCTGCCGGGGCAAGGCGGAGGAGTGTCGCCAGCGAGTCCGGACAGCCAGCACCTTGGGGCCCGGAGCCGTGAAGCTCCGAGCCTTGTGGGTTCGAGGGTGGCGCGTCGGGCCGTCCGGCTCGCTGTGAATGGTAAATGGAAGAGCCGGGAGGCCGCTTCGCGCACGGTTCTTTTAGGCGTTTCGACTTGGACCAGCACAGGGCTGCCAAGGGCCTCCTGCCGCCGGCTGCGTGACCGGCGGACAGGACCGTGCCTGCTCCCACAACTTGCGACGCCTCGCGAAGCGCGCCCCTCGTCGGATCAGGCTGTGCAACGATATAGCCAAGGTTGCAGCATCTGTCAAGAACAAAATGAGAACATGCCTCTGCCCTGACCACCTCTCTACGTCATCACCGGCCTTGTGCCGGTGATCCCGATTGACTGAAACGCCGCGCTTCACAGCATCGGGATGGCCGGCACAAGGCCGGCCATGACGTGAGAGGGTGTCATTCCCTCTCCCGGGTGGGAGAGGTGCAGGAGTGAGGCTGAGCCTGCTCAGAGCCCGAACGGATAGGTCTCCGGCATTCCCTTGCCATGGGCATGCGTCAGCGGCGTCACGGCCCTGGTTTCCTCGAACCAGACGAAGGCGTCGAACTGCTCGGCCAGGACTGCCTCGAAGTAATGGCTATAAAGCTCCGTGTCCGGGCGGTAGACGACGCCGATGGCCCGCTCCAGGCGCGGCCGTGACAGGATTGCCGTCAACTCGGCCTGGCCGTTCTCGCGCCAATCGGTCAGGAAGCGCCCGAGGCCCGTGTCTCGGAAGATGCGCTCATGGCTGTCGGGCCGCGCAGGCCGCACAGCCTTGACCTGCATGGGCTCGTCCCAGTCGTCGGCGGCCGCCACGGTGCCCCGGTCAGTCCCGAAGCCGACGAGGACGGCTTCGTTGCGATAAGCCTTGCGGCAAAGCTCGCCGATGTTGAACTCGCCCTGCCAGCCCATGGCTGTGGCGGCTGCGTTGCCGATATGGGAGTTGTGGGCCCAGACGACCGCCTTGGCGTTGTCGCGCCGCGCCAGCAGGCTCTGCAGCGTCTCGAACATGTGCCGGTCGCGCAGGTTCCAGGATTCCGTCGCGCCCTCGTACATGATCCGGTAGTAATGCTCGGCCGCGTGGACGATCTTGGCGTTCTGCACCGCGTCGAAAAATTCCTCGACGCCATCGGCCTGGAGATAGTCCATGCGCTTGTCGAGGATGTCCTGGAGTTGACGGAGCAGCGCATCGTCGCAGGGCTTCTTCTGCCCGGTCAGCACGGCGCGACCGTAACGGGCCGGGTTGGACTGCCAGGGGCTGAGGCAGCCGTAGCGTCCCCTCGCCTCCCGGGCCTCCTCCGGATCGACCTTGTCGAGATAATCGAGAACGGAGCGGATCGACGTGTTCAGGCTGTAGACGTCGAGCCCGCGGAACTCGGCCCGTTCATCCTCCGCCCGCTCCTTGTTGAAATCGCGCAGCCAGTTGACGAAGTCGTAGACCTCCTCGTTGCGCCACATCCATGTGGGAAATCGTTGGAAGGCCGTATCATCGTCATCGGCAACCTGGCGGTGACGCACATAAGCGTCGATGCGCGCCGCATCCGGCCAATCGGCCTCGACGGCCACGATGGAAAAACCATGCTGTTCGATCAGGCGTTTCGTGATCGCGGCACGGGCCCGGTAGAACTCCGACGTGCCATGGGTCGCCTCGCCCAGAAGCACGACCTTGGCGTCGGAAAAGCGGTCGAACATGGCGCCGAAGGCTTCCTCGTCGGATACCGGCGGCAGAGCTTCCCCGTGCTCGCGCACGAGATCGACGGCCTCCTTGATCGACGCTTCGTTCTCGTTCTGCTTCCAGGACAGCCGGGCCATGATGGTCACTCCGCAGGGCCGACATCTCGAGCGCCGGCTCTGCCGAAGAACGATGGCGCGACTCGGCTTGTTCCAGAAAGGAAAACGGCCGGAGAAGCTCTCCGGCCGTTTGTGTCTTTAGAGAATCAACTCGGAACGGAGCGCTAGACCTGCGCCGCCATGATCGATGCGAAAGCCTCCTCGGCGGCGATGACGGTCGCCATCTGGACCGTATGGGCGAAGCGGTAAGCATCGCCGTAGATCGTCTCGTCCGGGAATTCCGTGATGAGGGTCAGGGGCGATGGATGGCGCTCGTCCGCGGTGATCAGGCACGGAATGTCGTTGATGATCTCGTAGGGCGTTCCGCCGGAATGGATCGAGCAGATCTCGACCTGGCGGCGGTTGAACTCGGCCAGCCCCGGCACGGCCGAGAGGCCGGTCGTTACCGCTTCGACCAGGGTTCGCGCCGTCTCGCCCCATGAGGGATGGTGCCGCATGACCAGGAAGAAGCCCTTCGGGATCGACCAGAGCTCGAAGCCGCGCGGCAGATAGCCGGTAAACGGCCGCGTCCATTCATGGGCCGGGTAACCGTGGAAGTTGAGGTGCAGCTGGGCGCCGGACAGTTCCAGCGCCTGGTTGCGCGCGCCGATCTCATAGACCGGCTCCTTGCGCCCATATTCGAGATCGCATCCGAGCGAGGTGTAGCGTGCTGCATGGTGCATGTGGCGCGGATTGCTCTCGCACAGCCGCCCGTGGAGCGCATAGCCGTCGGGATTCTCGACCGGAACATAGGCGATGTTGGCATCAGGATTGGCCAGCAGGCGCTGCACGGCTCTCAGCGTTCCCACCGGGGCCGAGGTCTCGTTGGCGTGCTGCCCGCTGGTGACGAGGACGGCCGGGCGTGAGCCGGTCCGGTAAAGGCCCCGCACGGGACGTCCCTCGCGGGAGATCCCCTCGAAGGCTTTTCCGGGAAGCGCCGCGAGTTCGCGATAGATCTGCTCGAGCCCGGGCGCGGCATCGGCCGTCTCGATGTCCTGCTCCGGTCTTGCCGGGTTCTCGGGCGGCCCGAAGGCGCGCAGCGTCACGCGAACATGCGCATCGCCGTTTCCGGCGCGGATATCGGGCACGATCTGGCCCGGCTGCACGCTCCGGTCCTCGGGCGGACGGCCCGACTTGCGCTTGAAGAATTCGAGCAGCGAGAAATAGAAGTCCTCGTGCAGCGCCTCGCGGGTGCTCATGACCTCGTCGCCGTAATCGAGCGGGCGCTCGATGCCGGGAATCGTCACGTCGATGGCGATGGTTTCCGCATAAGGCTCTGTGTCGGGCCATTCATGGGCTGCCACCGCCGCCATGACCGAGTGGAAGACCTGTTCGATCTCGGTCTCGAACGGCGCGTCGAGATCCCGCGCTCCATCCGGTCGCTCGGTAACCCTCAGCCAGCCGGTCGGCGTGAGATCGTCCTGATCGAGATGATTGTGGCTCAGGCAGTTCGGGGCGAAGACCGCATGCTCCGCCACATGACCGTCCTGGTATTCAAGCGCCACATGGTAGGTCATGTCGGCGGCGCCGGGTTCGAAATGGGCCTCAACGCCACCGAGGAGCGCCGCCAAAGGATAGGCCTCCGAGAGGAAGCGGAGCGGGTCCGCTTCCTCGTGCACCGGATAATGCACGGTGACGCGCTTCAGGTTCCCGGTCTCGAACTCTTCGAGGAAGGCATGAACCAGCGGCTTGTAGGCACTGCGCAGCCGTGCCCGGACGCCCGCTTCCGCCAGCACGGCTTCCGCCGCGCGCCGCGCCGCCTCGTCCTCGAAGAGCCAGGCTTCGAGCATCGCGCCGCGGTGGTCGTTCCTGGCCCAATCGCGCAGGAGAATATCGAGAGTGCGCGAGATACGCTCGTCGAGCAAAATCGTCATCGTGATGTCTGTCCTGTCGGATCGAGAAGGTCGCGCAGCCAATCGCCCAGAAGGTTCAGGCCGAGCACGGTGAACATGATGGCAAGTCCCGGAAACACGCTGACCCACCAGGCCGTCTGCAGATAGGTGCGTCCGTCGGCCAGCATGCCGCCCCAGCTCGGGATAAGGGGATCGACGCCGAGACCGAGGAACGTGAGGCTGCTTTCGAGAAGGATGTTGTTGGCCACGTTGAGCGTCATGAGAATGACGATGGGACCGAGCACGTTGGGCAGGATGTGGGTGAAGATGATGCGCCCGTTGCCGACCCCGATGGCGCGGGCCGACAGGATGAACTCCCGGTCTCGCAGAGCCAGCACGGAGCCGCGCACGAGCCGCGCGTATTGCACCCATTGGGCGACGATCATGAAGAAGATGATCTTGTCGACGCCAGTGCCGAGAATGGCGAGGAACATGATGGCGAGCAGGATGAAGGGCAGCGCCAGCTGAATGTCGGCGAAGCGCATCAGCAGAACCTCGGCGATGCCGCGGTAGTAACCGGCGACGAGGCCGACGATGGTCCCGACGATCACCGCTCCCACCACCGAGAGAACGCCGACCGTCAGCGAGATCTGGCCGCCGACGATCACCCGCGCCAGCACGTCGCGGCCGAGCGGATCCGTGCCGAGGGGATGCGCGAGATTCTGGAACGGCGGCGTGAGCCGCGCCATGAGGTCCATGCTCTCGCCGCCATCCGGAAACAGGAAGCCCGAGAACAGCACGGCCAAGCTCATGCCGGCGGTCAACAGGAGGCCGAGAACGAGTTCGAGCGAGCGGAAGTGCCGGCGCGCCGACGATACAGCCTGAGCGGCAGCCATGGGCCTACTCCGTCCGGATGCGCGGGTCGATCAGCCCATAGGCGATGTCGACCAGGAGGTTGATGAGAACGATGAAGAGCGCGAGCACCGTGATCGTGCCCTGCAGCACCGGGTAGTCGCGATTCGAGATGGCGTCGAAGGCGAGCGTTCCCATGCCGGGCCAGTTGAACACGCGCTCGATGATGACGATGCCGCCGATGAGGCCGCCGAACTGCAGGCCGATATAGGTGACGAGCGGAATGGCCGAGTTGCGCAGGGCGTGCTTGTAGAGGACGACGCGGTCGCGCAGGCCCTTGGACCTCGCCACCATGATGTATTGCTGCGAGAGCGTCTCCAGCATGGAGGTGCGCACGAGGCGCACATTCGTGGCGGTGAGAATGATCGCCATGGTCAGCGCCGGCATGACGAAGCTCTCCGGCCCCTCCATGCCGCTCGGCGGCAGCAGGCCGAGCACGATGGAGAACAGGAGCACCATCATGATGGCGAGCCAGAAATTCGGAAAGGACAGACCGACCAGCGACAGGATGCGGATCATTTGATCCGGCCAGCGCCCGCGATTGACCGCCGCATAGACGCCGAGAGGCACCGACAGGACGATGGACACGATCAGGGACGTGAACGCCAGCAGGAGGGTGGCCGGCAGGGCATTGGCGATGAGCATGGAAACGGGCGTTCCGCCCATGAAGCTCGTGCCGAAATCGCCCATCGTCATGCCTTCGAGAAAGTCGAGGTATTGCACGAAGAACGGCCGGTCGAGCCCAAGCGCCTGCCGGATGTTCTGCAGGTCCTGCTCGGTCACGTTGCCGCCACCCATGAGCATGATCGCAGGATCGCCCGACAGCCTGATCGCGAAGGAGACGATCAGAGTCACTGCGAGGACCACGAAAACAGCCTGCAACAATCGTTTGAGGATGAAGCCCGCCATCGGGTGGCCCTTCTTGCTCTCGGAAAAACGGCCCCGCAGATGCGGGGCCTCATCGTGAATCTCAGCGCCTCGGACAGGCCCGAAGAGATCGTGTCCGAGGCGGGTTCTTACTCCACCGTCGTTTCCGTGAAGCGGAAGCGGCGGTCGGAGGGAGCGTCGAAGTTCTTCACCCGCTTGTTCACGCCGTAGAGCGTGTTCTGGTTGTAGAGGGGAATCTCGAGCGCCTGATCGGCCACGTAGCGGGCGATCTCCTGGAGAACCTTCTCACGCTCCTTCACGTCGTACATCGTGCGCTGCTTCTCGAGCAGGGCGTTCAGCTTGGGATCGTTGTCGTACGGGTTCCACTTCTCGCCCGAGTGATACATCAGGTAAGCGGTGTTGTCGTAGTCGAAGGTCCATCCGCCCCAGGCGTTGTGCCAGGCTTCGCCGGTCTTGCCGTTCGGAATGATGTCGTTGAGCAGAACCGGGGGCTCATGCGGCTGGAGCGAGGGCTTGAGGCCCAGCGCCTGGAGGAAGCCGGCGGCGGCCTGCGCCACCTCGCGGAAGGTCGCGTCGTTGCCGCGGAAGTCGATCCGCACCGGAGCGCCGGCGGGAACCTTGGCCTGCTGCAGCATCTGCTTCGCCTTGGCGAGATCGAAGGGAAGCGGCTTCATGCTTGGATCATAGCCGAAGGACAGGTCGGACTGGAAGCTTGCGATCGGCTTGGCGTGACCGAGGAGCACGGCCTTGATGATCGCGTCGCGGTCGATGCCCATGATCAGCGCCTTGCGGACGTTCACGTCCTTCGTGATGCCTTCCTTGGTGTTCAGGCGCAGCGCGACGACGGTCGGGCCGGTGATGCTGATGAGGCTCAGGTCGGGGCTTTTCTCCACTGTCGGTGCAAGGCCGAACGGGATGAGCGTCGCCACGTCGATGCGGCCGGCCTGCAGCTCGGCCACCTGGGTGTTCGCCTCGGAGATGAAGCGCGTCACGACCTTGTCGAGCTTCGGCGCGCCGCCCCAATGCTCGGGGAAGGCTTCGAGCGTGAGGCTGACCTTCGGGGTGTATTCCACGAACTTGAACGGCCCGGTGCCGACCGGGTTCATGTTGAAATAGGCGTCGCCCTTTTCCTGAATATACTTGGGCGGCACGATCATGCCGCCATAGCCGGCGAGCTTGGTCAGCAGGACGGGATCCGGCTGCTTCATGACGAAATCGACCGTGTTGTCGTCGACGACTTCCACGTGATCGATGGAGTTGTAGTTCGACTGCTGCGGCCCCTTCTTGCCCTCCTCGCCGAGAAGGCGGTCGAAGGTGAACTTCACGGCCTCGGCATTGAACGGCTCGCCGTTGTGGAACTTCACGTTCTGGCGCAGCTTGAAGCGGATCCGGTTGTTGTTGTCGAGGAACTCCCACGACGTCGCAAGGCCGGGCTTCAGCTTCATGTCCGCGCCGCGCGCGGTCAGGCCGTCGAAGATGTTGTTGGCGGCGGACGACCAATCGACCAGGAACGTGTCGATGGGATCCCAGCTGCCGGGATCGATGGCAACCGCCGTGGTCAGCGTTCCGGCGGCCTGGGCGCCGGATGCCATCAGCGGCGCCAGCGCGACGGCGGCCGTCAGGCCGAGGGCCTTCATCGTAGCAGAGAACTTCATTGTGTTGTCTCCCTTATCATTCGCTTCTCAAGCAGCCCCACGGAGCTGATCGGTTTCGATGGCAACCCAATGGCCCGGCTCGACCTCGCGCATGCGATGGATGGCGGGCTCCTGCCCCACAGGGCGCACGGGGCTCGGAATCTCGCCCTCGATCCGCGTCTTGGCCCGCTCCCGCTGCGGATCGGCGATCGGCACCGCCGAGAGCAGCTTGCGGGTGTAGGAATGCTGCGGGTTCTCGAAGATCGCCCGACGGGTGCCGAGTTCGACGATCTGTCCGAGATACATCACTGCGACGCGATGGCTGATCTTCTCCACCACGGCCATGTCATGGGTGATGAAGAGATAGGACAGCCGCTTTCGCTCCTGCAGCTCCATAAGCAGGTTGACGATCTGCGCCTGAATCGACACGTCGAGCGCGGACACGGATTCGTCCGCGATCACGAGCTTCGGATTGCTCGCAAGCGCCCGTGCGATGCAGACGCGCTGCCGCTGGCCGCCCGAGAACTCGTGCGGATAGCGCTTGGCGTGCTGCGGCTGCAGGCCGACCTGCTCCAGCAATTCGTGTACGCGACGGTCCCGCGCCTTGCGGTCGTTGATCAGGCCATGGACGATGATCGGTTCCGCAATGCTGTAGCCCACCGTGTGGCGCGGATCGAGCGACGCGAACGGATCCTGGAAGATGTACTGGATTTCCTGCCGCAGGCGCCGCCGCTCGCCCTGGCTCATGGCGGCCATGTCGCGCCCGTCGAAGCGCACGGTGCCGCCCGTCGGTTCGACGAGCTGCTGCAGCGTGCGCCCGATGGTGGACTTGCCGCTGCCGGATTCGCCCACCAGAGCCAGCGTCTCGCCGGGATAGATGTCGAAGCTCACCTCCTCCACCGCATGGACCCGGTGGGTCACGCGGCCGAAGAAGGTCTTGCCCACATCGAAGCGCGTGGTGAGCTTGTCCACCTGGAGGATCGGCTTCGTGTAATCGGCGGTGTTCTGCTCATGGGTCTCGCCGACGGGCTTGGCGACGCCGCCATCCATCACCATCACGGGCGTGCGCTTCGGGAAAGGCTGCCCCTTCAGGCTGCCCAGGCGCGGCACGGCGGACAAAAGGGCTCTGGTATAGGGATGCTGAGGCGCGGCGAAGATGTCGCGCACCGGCGCCTGCTCCACCTTCTCGCCCTTCCACATCACCACCACGTCGTCGGCCATCTCGGCCACCACGCCCATGTCGTGCGTGATGAAGATGACGGCGGTGCCCATCTCCTGCTGCAGATCGCGGATGATGTTGAGGATCTGCGCCTGGATCGTAACGTCGAGGGCCGTCGTCGGCTCGTCGGCGATCAGGAGCCTCGGGTTGCAGGCGAGCGCCATGGCGATCATCACGCGCTGGCGCATGCCGCCGGAGAGCTGGTGCGGATAGCGGTCGAGGAGCTTGTCGGCGTCGGGCAGACGCACCTTCTGCAAAAGCTCCTTCGCGCGCTGGCGTGCGTCGCGTCCGCCCAGGCCCTGATGCAGGATCAGGGTTTCGGAGATCTGGTTGCCGATCGTGAAGACGGGATTGAGCGACGTCATCGGCTCCTGGAAGATCATCGCGATGTCGTTACCGCGGATCTCCCTGAGCCTGGCATCCGATGCCTTGACGAGATCGAGCGCCTCGCCGCCGTCGGGACGAAACAGCACCTGCCCGCCGGTGATGCGTCCGCCCGTGTAGTCAGTCAGGCGCATGATCGCCAGGGAGGTGACGGATTTGCCCGATCCCGACTCGCCGACGACCGCCAGGGTCTTGGCCGGCTGCACATCGAAGCTGACGTCCTTGACGGCCCTGAAGGCGCCCTCCCCCTTGCCGAACTCCACCGAGAGGGAGCGAACCGACAGGAGGGCTTGGTCCTGAGACCTACGATTGGCAGTATCCGACATCCATCCATGCTCGCGAGACGGCCCCGAGCTTAACTTGCATAAGCCCAGTACCTCTTTGATACCTGTCTTCCATCACAGTGACGGACCCGGTCCGTCAAGGTCTGTTTGCGTCGGATCAGGCAATCTCCGGCGTCATGGGTGCCGAAAACGCTGCGATACGCCAGACTTTCGTTATGACGTAACCCACTCACCGCCGCGCATGAGCGGCTCGGCCCTGCCGTCCTGCGTGATGCCGTCCACGTCGATCCGGTCGGAGCCGATCATCCAATCGATATGGATCAGGCTCTTGTTGGAACCGCGCGAGGCGAGTTCCTCCTCGCTCATCGTCCCGCCGTCGCGGATGCACTTGCTGTAGGCTTGGCCGAGCGCGATGTGGCTGGAGGCATTCTCGTCGAACAGGGTGTTGAAGAAGAGAAGCCCGCTTTGCGAGATCGGCGACGAATTGGGCACGAGAGCCACTTCGCCGAGGCGGCGTGCGCCCTCGTCCGTATCGAGAACCTTGCCCAGCACGGCCTCGCCGGTGCGCGCCCTGCTCTCCACGATCCGCCCAGCCTCGAAGCGCACCTGGATGTCCTGGATCAGGGTGCCGTTGTAGGAGAGCGGCTTGGTGCTGGTCACATGCCCGTCCACCCGGTCCTTGTGGGGCGTGGTAAAAACCTCTTCGGTCGGGATATTGGCGTTGCAGACGACGCCGTTCTTCGCCCGGGTCGAGCCGCCGTTCCATTCGTGCCCGTCGGCGAGGCCGACGCGCAGATCGGTGCCGGGGCCGCGAAAATGGAGCGCGGCATAGTTTTTCCCGTTGAGCGTGCGCGTGCGCGCCTGGAGGTTCGCGTTGTGGGTCTCCCACGCGGCGATGGGATCGGGCGTATCGACGCGCGAGGCCGAGAAGATCGCCTTCCAGAGCTTGGCGACGGCCACGTCCTCCGGATCGTCCGGGAACACGGTCTTGGCCCAGGCGGGCGTCGCGGCGGACACGATGGTCCAGTTGATGTCGAAGCCGGCGATCATGTTGAGAGCCGGCATGTAGGCCTTCGAGCGCGCCCGGTTGGCGCGGGACACCTTCTCCGGATCCTCCTTGGCGAGCAGGGACGGATCCTCGCCGACGACGGCGAGCCGCGCCGCACCGTTCCTGTAGGCGGCCGCCATGCCCTCGTAGAGCCAGGCCGCAGCCGTGTCGAAACTCTCGTCCCGGGCATTTCGGAAGCGCATGAGCGCGCTCTCCTCGTCGGAGAAGATCGTCGTGACGAGGGAGGCTCCGGCCTTGTAGGCATGTTCCGTGATGCGCCGCACGAGCGCGACGGCCTCGAGCGGCGCCGTCACGACCAATTCCTGCCCGGGCTTCAGCCCCAACCCGACGCGCACGGCGACTTCCCCCAAGCGGTCGAGAAGCTTGGCATGGGACGCGGCATCGGTCGGGCTGCGGAATTGTTCGTTCATGGTCTTAGGCTTTCGAAGCTGGAAACATTGGCCGAAGAGGCTACACGGCTCTGCCGCCGACGCAACCTCGACGGGCGGGAATATCACATATCCTGCGGCGCCACGGTCCCGAGAGCCTCCGGATCGAAGGCGATGCTCTTGATGATGGCATGAACGGGAAGCCCTGGAACAAGGCCGAGCTCGGTCACGGATTTGCGGGTCACGCGGGCGACCAGCCCGTCCCCGTGACAGTCCAGCATCACGTCGACGCTCGGCCCGCCGGCGTCGTCGATGGAGGAAACAAGTCCTGGCAGGACATTGAGCGCACTTAAACCCTCGGGCCTGTGCAGCGAGAGGATGATGTCGCGGGCCCGCAGGCGCACACGCAGAGAGGTCCCGACGGGGCGGTCGACCCGCGGGACGGTCAGAGGACCGGCCTTTGCCTGAAGGATCGTCAGACCGTAGCCGTCCTCATGTCTCAGGACCCGGGCCTCGACCAGGGCGCCGGCTTCGGCCGGACCGGCTTGCGCGAAGAGATTCGTATGCCGCAGGATTTCCGATGCGGTGCCCGATGCCGTCACCCGGCCTTCGGACAGAACGACAATCGACGTTGCAAGCCTTGCGATCTCGGCCACGGAGTGGCTGACGAGAACGATGGGCACCGCGCCTTCGTCGCGCAGCCGCTCGATATAGGGATAGATCTCGGCCTTTCTCGCTTCGTCCAAAGAGGCCAGCGGCTCGTCCATGAGCAGCAAGTGCGGGTCGGCCAGAAGCGCCCGCCCAATGGCGACCCGCTGCTTCTCGCCGCCCGACAAGGTGGACGGCCGCCGCTCCAGCAGATGCCCGATGCCGAGAAGATCGGCCACATGATCGAAGCTCGTCGTCCTTTCCGGCCGGGGCGTGAACCAGCGGCCGAAGAGCAGGTTCTGGCGCACGTCGAGATGCGGGAAGAGGCGCCCCTCCTGAAAGACGTAGCCGATCCGCCGCCTGTGCTTGGGCACGAAGACGTTCTTCTTCGTATCGAGCAGCACGCGATCCTGCACGACGATGCGGCCATGTTCCGGCCGGACGAGGCCGCCGATCGCATTCACGATGGTCGTCTTGCCGGAACCGGACGGCCCGAACAGGGCCGTCAGCCCGCCGCCGGACTGGAAGCGCGCCTGCAGCTCGAACCCGCCCTGCTCATGCCGGATATCGACCCCGAGGATCATCACGCATGAACCCGCGAGCGCGCGCGCCGGGCCAGCCATTCGGACATCCAGAGCGCCGCGATGGAGATGACGATGGACACGAGCGTCAGCCGCATCGCGCCGCTCTCGCCTCCCGGCACTTGCGTATAGGCATAGATGGCGCTCGGGATGGTCTGCGTCTCACCGGGGATGTTGGACACGAAAGTGATCGTCGCGCCGAACTCGCCCATGGCCTTCGCAAAGGACAGCATCATGCCGGCGATGAGGCCGGGAAGGATCAGGGGCAGCGTCACGACCGCGAAGACCCACACGGGATGCGCGCCCAATGTGCCGGCGGCGTCCTCGAGCTTGCGATCGACCGAGGCGATGGACAGGCGGATGGCACGCACCAGAAGCGGAAAGCCCATGATGGCGCAGGCGAGCGCGGCTCCTGTCCAGCGGAACGACAGGACGATGCCGAACTGCTCGGCAAGAAAGGCCCCGATGGGTCCACGGCGGCCGAAGCCGATGAGGAGAAACCAGCCGACCACGACCGGAGGCAGCACGAGCGGGAGATGGACGATCACGTCGAGCGCCTGCCGTCCCCAGAAGCGGCCGCGTTCCAGCAGCAGCGCGATGGCGATGCCGGGAACGAGGCTTGCCGTCATCGCCACGAGGGCGACCTTCAGGCTGAGGCGAACGGCCGTCCATTCCTCGAGAGACAGCCAATCCGTCACGAACCGGAGGCCGCCTTGCCGACGAACGTGAAGCCCTGCTTGTCGAAGAACGGCCTGGATTTGTCCGAGCGCAGGAAGGCCAGGAACGCCGCGGCGTCAGTATTGGCGGAATCCTTCGTGAGCGCGACCGGATAGACGATCGGGGGATGGCTCTCTTCCGGGAACGTCGCGACGATGCTCACATTCGGATCGGAGACCGCATCGGTCCTGTAGACGATGCCGAGCGGCGCCTCGCCACGCGACACGAGCAGGAGAGCGGCGCGCACGTTGTCCGCCTGCGCGACCTTGTCCTTCACGCCGGCCCAGGCGCCGAGATACTGGAGCGCGGCCTTGCCGTATTTTCCCGCCGGCACAGCATCCACATGGCCCATGGCCAAGCGATTGCTGCCGAGGATAGCAGCGAAATCGATTCCGGGCTGGAGCGCAACCTGCATGGTCGAGCCCTTGGCCGCGACGAGGACAAGCGCGTTGCCGAGCAGGCTGACGCGGCTCTCCGGCCTGATCAGACCCTTCGAGGCCAGATAGTCCATCCAGTCGAGATCGGCGGAGAAGAAGAGATCCGCCGGGGCGCCGGCCTCGATCTGCTTGGCGAGGGCATTGCTGGCCGCGTAGGAGATCGTGACCCGCTTGCCGGTCTCGCGCATCCAGGCGGCGCCGGCGTCGTCGAGCGCATTCTTCAGGCTGGCCGCGGCGAATACCACGACGTCCCTGGTCTGGGCCGAAGCACCGCCGACCAACGCGAAGCCTGAGAGAAGCAGCCCGAAGACCAGCGTCTTCGCAAACTTTCCGATCGAAAGCCCTTTCGAATGCATTCTCTGTCTCACGCTTGGCGGTGGCCCACCCGGTACGGCTATCCTAACGAAGCTGGCGGCCCTTTCAAGCGGCGCGCCGCCGGGGAGACGGCTTCCTCACCATCGGGCGGAGCAGCCGATAGCCGAGCAGCACGGCCACGATGGCCGCATAGACGATTGGCTCGGTCGGCCAGGATTTGACCACCAGCAGGAAATGCAGCGCCGCCCCGATGGCCGCGAGATAGACCAGGCGATGCAGCTTTGCCCAGGCCTGTCCCCCCATTCGCCGGATCGCGGCATTGTTGGAGGTCACCGCCAGGGGAATGAGTATGACGAACGTCGCCATGCCGATGGTGATGTAAGGCCGCTTCACGATATCGGCCCCGATGGCCGCGAGATCGAGTCCCTGGTCCAGCACGAGATACGTGGTGAGATGCAGGGCGGCATAATAGAACGCCAGCAGGCCCAAGGCCCGGCGGTAGCGCAGCAGGTTGACGTTGAAAAGCTGGCGCAGCGGGGTGATCGCCAGGGTGGCGATCAGGAAGCGCAGGGCCCAAAGACCCAGCGCCTGCTCCAGATAGCGCATCGGGTCGGCCCCGAGGCGATCCTCGATGCCCGCATAGAACAGCCAGACGGCCGGGATGAAGCCGACGATGTAGACGGCGATCTTCGGCACCTGAGGCAGGACGAAGCCTTTCCTCCCGCCCTGAACGGAGGCTCGTCCCGCCATCAGTAGAGCTTCCGCAGGTCCATGCCGGTGTAAAGGCTCGCCACCTGCTCGGCATAGCCGTTGAACATCAGCGTCGGGCGGCGTTTCGCGAACAGGCCGCCCTCGCCGATGCGCCGCTCGGTGGCTTGGCTCCAGCGGGGATGGTCCACATTCGGGTTCACATTGGCGTAGAAGCCATATTCGCTCGGCGCCTGCTTGTTCCAGGAGGTCGCCGGCTGCTTGTCGACGAAGCTGATCCGGGTGATCGACTTGATGCCCTTGAAACCGTACTTCCACGGAATGACCAGCCGGATCGGCGCGCCGTTCTGGTTCGGCAAGGTCTCGCCGTAAAGCCCGACCGCCAGGATGGTCAGGGGGTTCATGGCCTCGTCCAGGCGCAGTCCCTCCACATAGGGCCATTCGAGCACCGGAAAGATCGAATCCATGCCCGGCATCTCCTCGGGCCGGAAGGCGGTCTCGAAGGCGACGTATTTCGCGTTGCCCAGGGGCTCCACCCGCTTGATCAGGTCCGCCAGCGGGAAGCCGACCCAGGGGATGACCATGGACCAGCCCTCGACGCAGCGCATGCGATAGATGCGCTCCTCCAGGGCCGACGACTTGATGAGATCCTCGACGGCGAATTCGGCAGGCTTGCCCACCATGCCGTCGACCTTGACCGTCCAGGGCGAGGACTTGAGGCGGCCGGCCTTGGCCGCCGGATCCTCCTTGCCGGTCCCGAACTCGTAGTAGTTGTTGTAGCTCGTGACGTCCTCGCGGCTCGTCTTCTTCTCGTCCGTCGAGAAGGGGCTCTTGGCGGCGGACAGGGGCGCGGCTTCCAGGCCTCTGGGAAGGGCCGCGGCCAAGGCCAGCCCGGCAGCGCCCGTCATCCATTGGCGGCGATTGAAATACACCTCGCGAGGGGTGATTTCGGAGGGCAGGATATCGTCAGGGCGGCGGATCAGCACGGCATCACCTCGTTTGGGACCCATTGTGAATGGGTACACCCGAGAACGCCAGAAGTAGTCTCACGTTTCCGTTACAAGTTTTCATTCAATGCTGGACGGCCTGAACGAACCGCCTGGTGATCTCGCGCGGGTTCGTGATGGCAGTCCCCACTACCACCGCGTGGGCTCCACGCTGAAAAGCTTCCGCAACGAGATCAGGCGTATCGAACCGGCCTTCCGCAACGACCGGCACAGGAAGTTCCACAACGAGAGCCGACAGAAGCTCCAGATCGGGCCCTGGGCCCTTGCGGGACGCCGTTTCCTCCGTGTAGCCGGCAAGCGTCGTCGCGACATAGGTCGCACCTGCCGCATGGGCAGACCGCCCCTCCTCCAGGGTGGCGATGTCGGCGAAGACCTCCCGGCCGAGTTCCGTTCGAATGCGTCCGATCAGGCGCTCCACCGGATCGCCGTTGCGCGGGCGCGGCGTGGCGTCGATGCCGATGATGTCCGCGCCGGCTTTCGCGATCTGCTCCGCCTGCGCGAAACCCGGCGTGATGTAGACCGGAAAGCTTTCGTCCCACACCTTCGAGATCCCGATGATCGGGAGCCTCGTCACGGCGCGGATCGCCGCCACATCGGCCTCGCCGTTGGCGCGGATGCCTTTCGCGCCGCCTGCCTCCGCAGCCTGCGCCATGGCGGACATGTAGACGGGACCGTGCAGCGGGTTGTCGGCCCGGGCCTGGCAGGAGACCACGAGGGCGCCTTTCGGGATCAGCATTATCCGTCTCCTACTTCACGGCGCCTGCTGTCATGCCCTGGATGAACTGGCGCGAAAGGGCGATGTAGAGCAGCGTGATCGGCGCCGCCGCGATGGTGAGACCCGCGAACAGCATGCCCCAATCGGTGGTGTATTCGCCCATGAAGGAGGTCAGGCCCTGCGGCAGGGTCTTGCGGCTATCCGTCTGGATGAAGACCAGCGGGAAGAAGAAGTCGTTCCAGATCGGCACCGCATTCTGAATCGCGGCAATCGCCATGGGGGGACGCGCCAGCGGCAGCATGACCGACCACATGATGCGGGGCTCGGACGCGCCGTCGATGCGAGCCGCGTCCTCGAGCTCCGCCGGCAGGGTGCGCAGGAAGCCCGCCATGATGAACACGGTCGAAGGCAACCCGATGGCCGTATAGGTGACGATCAGGCTCCAGCGGCTGTCCAGAAGTCCAAGGTCGCGCAGCAGGATGAAGAGCGGGATCACGGCGAGCTTCAGGGGCAGCATCAGCCCTGCCAGGAAGAACAGCAGGATGAACGTGTTGGTGCGCGACTCGTAACGCGCCACCGCGTAGCCCGCCATCGTGCCGAGTACCAAGATCAGGATGATCGAGGTGCCCGTCACGAGGACCGAGTTGACGAAGTAGGTCGGCATCGCGGTTTCGCCGAGCACCTTGGCGAAGTTCTGAACTTGCGTGAAATCCGGTAGCGCGAAGGGATGCTCGAAGATCTCGCCCGTCGTCTTGAAGGCGGAAAGGACCATCACCACGACCGGATAGAGCATGATGAAGGAATTCGCGATCAGGATGACCTGGGCGAGCAGGACGAAGGGGATGGCTTGCCGCGTGGCCGGCGTATCGGACGTGATGGCGGTCAAAACTGGATCTCCCGACGGCGCAGCCACAGGGTCAGCATGGACGCGAAGACGACGATGAAGAGGAAGAGGAGCGTGGCCAGGGCCGAACCCATGCCGAAATTCTGGATGCTGGCGCTCTGGTTGCCGAAAGCCGTGCGGTAGAAGACGAGGCCGAGCACGTCCGTGGAGCCGAAGGGCGAACCGTCGAGGCCGACCATCACATAGGGAATCTCGAACCAGTTGAACGCGCCGATGAAGAGCAGCGTGAAGAGGATCGTGGTGCTCGGTGCCACCAGCGGCCACACGATGTTCTTCAGAAGCTGCCACTCGTTGGTGCCGTCGAGCCGCGCCGCCTCGATGACCTCCGGCGGGATGCGCTGCATGCCGGCGAGATAGACGAGCGCCGGGAAGCCGACGAAGTGCCAGGCATTGGCCAGGATGAGCGCCCCCAGGGCGGTCGAGGAATCACCGAGCCACGGCTTGGCCCATGAATCGAGCCCGACCGAATAGAGGGCCTGATTGATGATGCCGAAATTCGGATTGAGAAAAAGCTTCCAGAGAAAGCCGACGATGATCGTCGACAGCACCACCGGCACGAAGACCGCGATGCGGTGGAAGCGGAAGCCGAAGGGCTCCTTGTAGAGAAGCCAGGCGAGGAGGAACCCGCCGCCGTTCTGGATGATCATCAGCGCAATCAGCGCATAGACGTTGTGCAGGAAGGCGTTCCACACCACCGGCGCCATGGTGGCGCCGAACAGCACTTCCTTGAAGTTCTTCAGGCCGACGAACGGCCCGCGCGCCAGTCCCTGCCAGTCGTAGAAGGCATAGGCGAAGGCCGACAGGATCGGATAGACCACGAACAGCGACATGAAGACGATGGGCGGGACGACAAGGAACGCCACCCATAAACGGTGCTTCAATGTGCGGGGCTGTTGGCGCGAGGCTTGCATGTGTGAAACCTTACGGGGTGAACGTCTGACAAAACACCGACCTCCTCAGAGGCTGACCGAGCATTCACCTCCGTCGTCATCACCGGCCTTGTGCCGGTGATCCCGATTGGTAAAGCGCAGCGCTTCACAGTATCGGGATGGCCGGGACTAGCCCGGCCATGACGTAGGAGGGAATGACACCCAAAGTTTGCCTACGAAAGGCTGGTGAGGCTTTTGTCCTTGCCTTGGGCCTGCCTCTCAGGATGAGGGCTCTCGTGGCATTCTGCTGGAGCTCGAGCGGCGGCGAACGGATGAGTTCGCCGCCGCCTGTGTCAGACGCTTACTTCTGGAACGGCTTGTAGTAGGTCGCGATGCCCTTGTTGATCTCGGCAGCGGCCTGCTCCGGGGTCTGCTGGCCGGCGAGCATCTTCTGCACGTTCGACTGCAGCAGCACCGAACCGCTCGGCTCCTGATAGCGGAAGCGCACGAGCATCAGGTACGACATGGAGTTCTCGGCGAGCTTCGCCACGTCCTGCGTGATCGAGTCCTCGATCTTGATGCCCTTGATCGGCGACAGGTTCTTCAGCGTGTTGGTGAAGGCCGTGCCGTATTCGGGGGTCGCCAGGAAGCGCACGAACTTGAGAGCGGCATCCTTCTTCTCGGTCTTCGCGTTCACCGCATAACCGCCGTCGTAATAGGTGGCGATCAGCGCCTGGTCGCCCGCCTTCAGGACGGGGGCCGGGAACACGCCGAGATCGAGCGTGGGGTTCTGGTTCTTGAAGTTCGCCACCTCGTAGGAGCCGCCCGCGAACATGGCCGCGCGGCCCGCCACGAAGAGCTGCTGCGAGGACGGGTAATCCACGCCGGTGAAGTTCGGCGCGAAGTACTGGCTGATGTCCTTCAGCTTGGCGAGGGCGCTGACGAAGCGCGGATCGGTGAAGTTCGCCTTGCCGGACACGATATCGGACTCGAAGTCCTTGCCGAGTATGGACGAGAGCAGGCCGCCCACAATGGTCTCGTTCTGCCAGGCCGTTGCCGTGCCGTTGGAGAACGGGTTGATGTTCTTGGCCTTGAGCGCTTGGCACAGAGCCATCATCTCGTCCCAGGTCTTCGGCGGGTTCAGGCCGTTATCCTTGAAGATCTTCTTGTTGTAGACGACGAGCTGCGCCTGCATGGCGAAGGGAACCGCATAGACCTTGCCGTCCGAGCGCAGGGTCTCGGCCGCGAGCGCCGCTTCGGGGAAATTCGCCAGCTCCGGCACGTTCTGCTTGTCGAGGGCGAGCAGGTAGCCGGGGGTCGCGATGGTTTCCAGGTTGCCGTAGGCGCGCACCTGGATCACGTCCGGACCGCGACCGGCGGCAAGCGCCGTGGACAGGATCGTCTGGTAGTTCTCGGGTGCGTAGGTCTCGAACTTCACCGTGATGCCCGGCTCCGTGGCCTGGAACTTCTTGATGATGTCCTGGTAGAAGGCCTTGTCTTCCTGGCGCCAGCTCCAGAAGGTCAGCTCGGTCTGGGCCATGGCGGCCGTGCCTGAAAGCAGGAAGCCTGCGGCGGCAGCGCCCATCAGAATGCGTCGGGTCAGTTTCATTGTCGGTTCCCTCATCGTTGAAGTCCTTGTCGTCCCACCGTCCGGCCTGATCCTCGACCATGCCGGACGGAATTTCTTCAGCCGGATGGCTCGGCTGAGATCACGAGAAAGGTCGCGTCGTCGTGGGTCTTAACACGAGGATAGGCGCCCGCCATGAGGTCGCCCCGCTCTCTTTCCCGCAATTCCTGCATCAGATCGGCCCCCTTGCCCGCCGCGAGCCGGGCGTGAAGGGCACCGTCCGAATAAGCCCCGAACACATCGACGAGCCGCATGAATCCATCGGTCGCCAGCACGATCGGGGCGCCCGCTTTCACCTGCGCGTCGAAGCGCAGCTCCTGCCCGGCCCATGGACGGCGCGGGTTCACGACCCAGTAACCGTCCGGCCGGTTGAGCCTGCCGCGGTTCTCGAGGATCTGGAGCCTGACCGCCTCGGGGATCGAGCCCGGCTCATGATCCCGGGCTCCGAGGGCCGCCAGGGTCTTCCTCTCGAAGGGCTTTGCCCGCTCGTCGCTCCACCGAAGGACCCCCTGCTCCGTTGGCACGAGGGCGATCACGTCGCCGAGGAAGCGGCCCTGGATGTGGACGCGCCCTCCCTCCCCCTGCATCGTTTCGATCAGGCCGAGGCAGGCGGACGGCGCCTGATGGTCGTCGATCTCCCGGACATGGGCCGTTGCTTCCCGGAAGTCCGCATCGATAGCGGCCTCGAGCCGGCGCAGCACCGCATCGGCACCCACGTCCCCCGCGAGGTCCATCAGCCAGTCGCCGACGATTCCGGCGAGCCAGGCGGCATCGCTGCCGCAGGAGGTCAGCCGCTCCTCCGAGAGGCCGGTCGCCCCGTCGATGACCCAGGCAAAAGGTCCATGCAGGCCGATCCCGTCCTCATTGACACGGGAGCCTGGCAGGGACAGCCGGTCCAAGGACCGGAAATGGGGAATGAGTCCAGTCGGGTTCACGGCTTAACTGGTCTCATATTGGTTGCTTCGTGTCTATACTGGTCTCACGTGCTTTTCACATGCTTCCTGAGGCCCGAAAGTCTTGAGACAGCTCAGTTTGATCGAATCCCGCACCTAGGCGTTAGTGCTTTGATCAACCTATTGTCGAAGGAAGAGCCATGGTCACCCTGGAAATCGACGGCAAGGCGGCTGCCGTGACGAACGCGGACGAGGAACAAGCCCGCGAACTCTTTTTCAGTGAGAGCTTTAAAGATGACTTAAAGTCGTTTAAGAGCGAGGGCCGGTCCCTGTGGGACGGCTCAGCTGCCTTGACGACACGGCCCGCATCGGAACATGAGATCGATGCCTTCTATGAGGCCCTGGACGAAGAGGACGAGGTCGACGAAGACGACGAAGACAATGACGGCGACCTCGATATCGATGTCGTGTTCCTGGTGTCCATCGACGAAATTGACGACGCCGCTGCCTCCGGCTGATCATCCTTACCGGAGCCCTTAGGAGGCTCCCAAACACGGTTCAGCCCTATTCACATGCCTTTTCCCAAGACCAATCCCAGCCTTGAACGCGCCCTTGCCGACCGAGGCTACAACGATCCGACCCCGGTCCAAGCCGCCGTGCTGGAACCGGATGCCCGCGACCGCGACCTCCTCGTCTCCGCCCAGACCGGCTCGGGCAAGACCGTCGCCTACGGCCTCGCCATGGCGTCCACGCTCCTGGGCGACGCCGAGCGCTTCGACGCCCCGCGCGAGCCTCTGGCTCTGATCATCGCCCCGACCCGCGAGCTCGCCCTCCAGGTCAACAGGGAGCTCATCTGGCTCTATGGCCCAGCGGGCGCGCGGGTCGTCTCCTGCGTCGGCGGCATGGACGTGCGCCGGGAGCAGCGGGCCCTGGCCGACGGCTGCCATATCGTCGTCGGCACGCCGGGCCGCCTGCGCGACCACCTGGAGCGCGGCCGCCTCGACACGTCGAAGATGCGCGTCGTGGTGCTCGACGAGGCGGACGAGATGCTCGATCTCGGCTTCCGCGAGGATCTGGAGTTCATCCTCGACGCCACGCCCGAGGATCGGCGCACGCTCCTGTTCTCCGCCACCCTGCCGAAGAACATCATCACCCTGGCGCGGCGCTATCAGCGCGAGGCCCATCGCATCGACACCCTGGTCGAGAACGAGCCGCATGGCGATATCGAGTATCGCGCGCTCCGGATCGCGCCGAACGAGGTCGAGCATGCGGTCGTCAACGTGCTGCGCTTCTATGAGAGCCGTGGCGCCATGGTGTTCTGCCACACCCGCGAGGCGGTGCGGCATCTGCATGCCAGCCTGATCGAGCGCGGCTTCGCGGCGGTCGCCATCTCGGGCGAGCTGACCCAGAACGAGCGCAGCAACGCCCTGCAGTCGCTGCGCGACGGCCGCGCCCGCGTCTGCGTGGCCACCGACGTGGCCGCCCGCGGCATCGACCTGCCCGATCTCGGCCTCGTGATCCATTTCGACCTGCCGAACGATCACGAGACCCTCCTGCACCGCAGCGGCCGCACGGGCCGCGCGGGCCGCAAGGGCGTCTGCGTGATGCTCGTGCCCTATACGCGCCGGCGCAAGGCCGAGAGGCTGATCGACATGGCCGGCGTCGACGTGACCTGGGCCGGCCCGCCCTCCGCCGACGAGATCCGCCAGCGCGACCGCGAGCGGATGATGCAGGATCCGATCTTCTCCGAAGAGGTGACGGACGAGGATCTCGCCATGGCGCGGGCGCTTCTGGCGGAGCGCTCGGCCGAGGATATCGCCAATGCCCTGGCGCGGTTCTTTCGTGCGCGCCTGCCTGCGCCTGAAGAGATCGTCGATGCGGGCGCGGATCGCGAGCCGCGCCAGCGCAAGGACAAGCGCGAGCGGCAGGAGGATCGCCAGCGCGGCTTCAAGGAGGGAGGCCGCGGCTCATCGGGAGAAGGTTTCGAACGCTCGTCCGAAGACATGGTGTGGTTCCGCATGAGCGTCGGGCGCCGCAACAACGCCGATCCTCGCTGGCTGCTGCCGATCATCTGCCGCCTGGGTCACGTGACGAAGAAGGAAATCGGCTCGATCAAGATCTTCGATCGCGAGACCAAGTTCGAGATCGTCAAGTCGCATGCGCCGAAATTCGCCGCAGCCGCACGCAAGTCCAATGACGAGGACATTCGCATCGAGCCCGCCGATGCCGGACAGGGCAAGTCCCATGACCGGCGCCCCCGCGAAGGCAAGCCGTGGGACAAGCCGAAAGGCAAGGGACCGCAGGAGAGAGGCGGTCCTCCTCCATACCGGGCGGCGAAAGAAGGTAAGGGGCCCAAAGATCACAAAAGTCCGAAGGACAAGAAGAGACCTTCGGAGAAGCGCTCCTGATGAAGGAAACAGGCCGGGACATCAGCGTGTCCCGGCCTGAACTTTTCTTGCGGGCCTTTGCGGTGAGCCGGTCACGCCTCCCATGCGTGTTTCGTGTGCGAAACGGCCCAGTTCCCCTAGGGTCGCCGGAAAAATCGGCCACATGACGCGATGCAGCAAATCTATTGTGCATTGCAACATAGACCCCATATGAGGCGTTGACTTCGAGACAACTCCTTACCCGAAAGGGCCCAGTCATTATGAAACGCTTAGGGCAGATGCTTCGCCAGTTGGCACAATACCGCCGCCAGTGGGAAACCGCGATGAACGCGTCGAACGCGGCATCCCCTGTCATGGGACATCCGTCGGTGCCGTCACGCCTGACTGAAGTCACCGGCTTCGGCTCCAATCCCGGCAATCTGAGAATGTTGACTTACGTTCCGGAAAGTCTGCCGCCCTCTCCTGCACTCGTGGTTGTCCTGCATGGATGCACGCAGACGGCGGCAGGCTACGATCATGGCTCCGGCTGGTCGGCGCTTGCGGACCGCTACGGGTTCGTCCTCCTCTATGCCGAGCAGCAGGAGACCAACAACCCGAAGCGCTGCTTCAACTGGTTTCAGCTTGCCGACATCGAACGGGATCACGGCGAGGCTCATTCGATCCGGCAGATGGTCGATCATGCGATCGAGCGGCACAATCTGGATCGCAACCGGATCTTCGTGACCGGGCTTTCGGCCGGCGGCGCCATGACATCGACGATGCTCGCAACCTATCCGGAGGTCTTTGCCGGAGGCGCCATCGTTGCCGGTCTGCCCTATCGCTGCGCCACCAGCATTCCGGAAGCTTTCGAGTGCATGTTCCAGGGGCAGACGCGTTCCGCTGAGGAATGGGGCACCCTGGTGCGCGAGGCGTCATCCCATAAAGGAACCTGGCCCAAGGTTTCCGTGTGGCACGGCAGCGCCGACGCGACGGTCAAGCCGATGAATGCGGGCGAGATCATCAAGCAATGGACGAATGTCCATGGTTTGCGTAGCGAGGCCAGCCGCAGCGACGTCGTGGACGGCTATCCGAGGCGCGCCTGGACCGATGCAGAAGGCAACGAGATCATTGAGGAATATGTCATCACCGGGATGGCGCATGGAACGCCCCTAGCCGTCGGCAATGACGAGCACAATTACGGTGCGGCCGGCCCCTTCCTGCTCGACGTGGGCATCTCGTCGAGCTACCGAATCGCGAAGTTCTGGGGGCTGACGGAGCACGTCGAAGAAAAGGCAATCCGTCGGGCTCCAGAGAATGCCGTCGCTCGTGACACGACCGCGACCGTGCATGTCCTCCCCCCTCCAACGGAAGCACCATACGTGGAAGACGCACCGCGCGAGGCACGGCAGAACAGGCGTCCGGCACAGTCTCATCTGGATATCGGTTCGGTGATCACGAAGGCGCTCAGATCCGCGGGCCTCATGAAATGAGCATAGGGGAGTCGAAGCGCCGCTCAGGGCTTCTTCTCCTGGCTCAGCAGATCCTCTTGCTTGCGTCTTTCCCCCGTGATGCAGTTCATGCTTCCCGACTGAGCCGGCACGATCAAGGACCGCGCATCGCCGATTCCCGCGACCTCACGCATGATCTTCGTGCGCACCACCATGGCGAACTGTTCCGGATCATGCACGGGAATCACAAAGGAGCCGGCGCCCCCGATGACGCACTCCCTATAGTAGAGATCCAGATCATCCTGCTCGGCACTACCGGATCCACGATTGAACATGATGGGCAGCCCATTGATGATGATGCCGTCCGCAACTGCTTCGTCGCGCGCGTAAGTGACATGGCGGCCGTCATTGTTGGGACCGTCTCCGGATATGTCGATGACGCGGCGAAGCGGGGCGCTTCCCAGCGGCTCGAACAGCTTCCTGCCCTGGTCGATGATGCCTGAGATCGAGGTCATTCCCGCTTGGCGGATGGGTTGGTAGGCGAGCTGGTTGGAGAACGACATGGCCTTCTCAGGACTGTCGATGATCATCCACGGTACGATGACCCGCTGATCCTTGACGCCGGACCACTCGACATAGGTTACGGCGATACGGCCATTCAGGCCGCTCCCGATGGCCTCATGGACAAGAGAGGACCGGAAGGCATCGATGAAGCCTTCGCGCTGGAGACCCTGCTCGTCACTTTCCATGGAGGACGAGATATCGACTGCGATCACGAGAGCGACATCGAGCTGGCTTTCCGGTGCGACGGGGCTCCCGGCAAGAACATCACCGGCCAGCAGAAAGAACGCGAGAGTACTCAGGAACCTGTTCGCCATGACCACCTCCGTTCCCGGCCCTCAATCTCGCGATCGCGGCCAAGATTCCTGTCTGTCAACGTTCCAGTCAGGCATTTGATACGCAAACTTGGTCGATTTATCGGCGAATTTACTTGAAGCAGATCGTTTTTTCTTACCCGTGATCCCTGCGAGACGACGAGACGCTTCACGGCCGCCCCGTTCCGGAAGGCCAAAGATAACGTAACAAAATCCACCCTCTATACGCAGAGCAGACAGGGGGTGCCGGGTCGAGTATTGATTTCTTACGCTACGCAAAGGGCAAAACCATGAAACCGGATATGGATCTGATCGGCGCTCTCACCAGCTTCTCTGTCGGTACGCTCGACGGTCGCGATGCGATGATGGTGATCGAACTCGCAACGACCCCTGAGGAATACGAGCGTGGCATCCGCCACCAGATGCCCGTTGCCATGACACCCGAGCATGCCCGGGAACTCGGCGAGGCTCTGCTGCTCGCAGCCAAGGCGGCCCAGATGGGCGAGGCCCCGAGCTACGCATTCAACTGATCGACGCCTCTCCTTCAGAGGCGTGAAGATCATTCGCTCATCAGCGACATGCCCGGTACGAATCCATATTGAAATGAATGCGATTGAGGTAAGCCTCATCGCAGCCAGGGCTGAGCAAGACTTCAAAGAATTGCGAACCGTTTATTAGAGCTGTTTCCCCTTGCGTGGAATCATCTCCCTTCTTTGCTTTGCCGCATTTTCGACTGAGAACCGGATCAACTTCGCCGACGATGCTCTAGCGCATTGGGCGCACTTTCGAGTCAATTCCAAAAGAACACGCTATCGAGTCCGATGCTCGAGGGCGGTAAGGAACGCCGATAGACGGGTATTTCCCGCTAACCCCCTTCGATCATCGTCACGTTCCACCGACCACAATGAACCTGCAATGTCGACGTCCTCTTCGCGGCACCGGATGCTTCTGCGATCACTGCCATTTCGAAAGATGGCTACGCTGAAATGCAGCCAGCACCACACCTCCCGCTTAAAGTGCGGCTGGGTCGTGGAGTGGAGGAGATGCGTGTCGGATAGCGGCCCGGGTAACCGTGAGCAGGCAAGTGGTGGAGAACGCTCCATTCAATCTCAGTGAGAATTGGGATGATTCCAACCTGTCATTCAGGAAGACGACACGGAGCCACTTGCGTGGAATCAACTCATCCCTTTGCTGAGCGCATTCTTCGACCGTAAACCTGATCCACTTGCCGGAAATTGCTCCGGAACGAAAAAGAGCAAGGCGACGACCGCCTTGCTCTCTGACTGGAATTCATCGGGACACGCGTCGAGCGTGCCCCGTTGTCCGAGAATCAGATCGATTCCTTGAGGTCCTTGGCCGCGCGGAAGGCGATCTTCTTCGAAGCCTTGATCTTCACCGGCTCACCGGTTTGAGGATTGCGGCCCATGCGAGCGGCGCGCTTGCGCACCTGAAGGATGCCGAGGCCGCTCAGGCGAATCTTATCGCCCTTCTTCAGGCTCTTGGCGATCATCTCGACAACCTGGGTCAGCATCTCGTTGGCTTGGCGCTTGGGAACCTCGTGCAGCTCGGAGAGCTTCTCAGCGATGTGGCGCAGCGTCAGGATCGGGGACGATGCCGAGGAGGAAGCCTTCGCAACCTTCTTCACAGCCGCTTTCTTCGCCGGTGCCTTGGTCGCAGCAGCCTTGCCGGCGGTCTTTGCGGGCGCCTTTGCAGCCTTCGACGATGCCTTCGCTGCAGCCTTAGGGGCCGCAGCCTTCTTGGCCGGGGCCTTCTTGGAAACCTTGGTTGCAGTCTTGGCCATCAGAAACTCCTTATCGTAGATGGTGAATGCGTAAGACAGCAGAATCTCAATAACGCTTTCAGCCAAGAATTAAAGATGGCAAAGCCAGCTTTCCGCACAATAGTACGAGTTACTTGTCGATTTCTCGTCAAGAAGCGCCTGAATGCTGGTTCCGCAGGGCTTTGAAGCGCGCTCCATGCGCAACCCTGGGGGGATCGAAGTGGCTCGCCTGTCGAGAAATATCGATGGCAGAACCGCCTTTCGAGTCCGGGGCCGGTTATCCCGCGATGCCCTGCCTCTTTCTCGTCTTTGGGCTGGACATTCGAGGATATTTTGATGTCACCTTCCCTGTCGCAAAATCGCAGTATTCCGGGTATTGGATCGAAAAGGGCTGAAGCTCGCCACGTTCCGAAAAGCGCCACGGTGGAAACATGACAAAAGTCGCCTGCATCGGTGAATGCATGATCGAGCTTCGGGAGGAGGCCGACGGCCGGTTATCCAGGGGCTATGGCGGCGATACCTTCAACACCGCCGTCTATCTGGCCCGTCTCGGGACCCGAACCGACTACATCACCGCATTGGGAGACGACAGCTGGAGCGATGAGCTGATCGCGGCCTGGAACAAGGAAGGCGTTGGCACACAACGGGTCCTGCGCCTGCCCGGGCGCCTCCCGGGGCTTTACATCATCCAGACGGACCCGAATGGCGAGCGACGTTTCTCCTACTGGCGCGAAACCGCGGCCGCGCGCTTGCTGTTCCAGGCGCCGGAAGCCGCGAGCATCATCGAAGCCATCGAGACCTACGATCTCGTCTACCTGTCGGGCATCTCCCTCTCTCTCTATGGGGAGAGCGGACGCGAGCGCCTGTTCGACGTTCTCCGCAACGTTCGGTCCAAGGGCCGGCGGGTTGCCTTCGACACGAATTTCCGCCCGCGTGGCTGGCCGGATCCTGAAGTCGCACGAACCGCCTTCCGTCAGGCCTTCGCATGCGCCGACATCATCCTCGCATCCACGGAAGACCTCGATCTCCTGTTCGGCGACAAGGGTGTGGAGGAGCTGCTGGCCTTCTCCGACCGGGCCGAGATCGTCCTCAAGCATCCCGACCTGACCTGCCGTGTCATGTCGCAAGGTGAGGACATCCTCGTGCCCGGCAAGCCTGCAGACGACGTGGTCGACACCACGGCGGCCGGCGACAGCTTCGCCGCCGCCTATCTGCATGCCCGCCTTTCGGGGGAAAGCCCTCGTTCCGCCGCGGCGGCAGGACATCACCTCGCCGGACAGGTCGTGCGCTATCGCGGCGCGATCATTCCGCGCGAGGCCATGCCATAAAATCTTGACACCATCTCCATCCAGGGAGTTCCTCTCATGCCCCAAGATCAGAAGGACCTCGCCAGCGCCCGCAGCAAGACGCTGGCCGACCTCCTCCGCGCCGGCCCCATCGTTCCGGTAATCACGCTGGAGCGCGTGGAGGATGCGGTTCCCCTCGCGCGGGCTCTCGTCGCGGGCGGGCTGCGTCTGCTGGAAATCACTTTGCGCACTGCCGCGGCGGCAGAATCAGCGGCGGCCATCATCCGAGAGGTGCCGGAGGCCATCGTCGGCATCGGGACTGTTCTGACTCCGAAGGATCTCGAGCGCGCTCAGGCGCTCGGCGCACGCTATGCCTTGAGCCCCGGCGCCACGCCCGACCTGCTCGAAGCGGCGAGCCGGAGCGAGATGCCGTTCATTCCCGGCATCGCCACTGCCTCCGAGCTCATGGCGGCCCTCTCCCATGGCTTTCAGACCGTCAAGTTCTTCCCGGCGGTTGCAGCCGGCGGCATTCCGGCTCTTAAAGCCCTTGCCGGACCGTTCCCGCAGGCGCGATTCTGCCCGACGGGCGGGATCGACGAGAAGAATGCCCGGGATTGGCTTGCGCTGTCGAATGTCGTGGCCATCGGTGGATCGTGGGTCTGTCAGCCCGCCGACATCCGTGCCCAGGCCTGGGGTGAGATCACGGCGAAAGCGCAGCGGGCCATGATGTCGATCAAGGAATGAGGCTCCGCAGGCCGTTCAAAGGCTGACATTTCGTAGGATTGTCAGTCTCCCCCCTCATGGCGATACTCGCCAGCGGGAGGAACGCCAGTGACCTCAACAATCTACGACACGAACCTCGACAAGAATCCGGCGAATTATCAGCCGCTGACGCCGCTCTCTTTCCTGGAGCGGGCCGCAAGCGTTCATCCGGACCGCCCAGCTGTGATCCACGGTCCGCTCGTTCGTGACTATCGTGATTTCTACGCGCGTACCCGGCGGCTTGCCTCGGCGCTCGCCAGGCGCGGGATCGGCCGCGGCGATACCGTCTCGGTCATGCTTCCCAACACGCCCGCCATGCTTGAATGCCATTACGGCGTGCCCATGGCCGGTGCCGTGCTCAACACCCTGAACACCCGCCTGGATGCCAAGATCATCGCCTTCTCCCTGGAGCACAGCGAAGCCAAGGTGCTGATCACGGACCGGGAGTTCTCGGCCACCATCAAGGCGGCTCTCGAACTGTCCTCGGTCAAACCCTTCGTCATCGACTATGACGATCCGGAATTCACCGGCCCGGGCGAGCGGCTGGGCACCGTGGAATATGAGGAGTTTCTTGCCGGAGGCGATCCCGATTTCGCCTGGACTCCGCCCCGGGACGAGTGGGACGCGATCACCCTGAACTACACCTCTGGCACCACGGGAGATCCGAAAGGCGTCGTCTATCATCATCGCGGCGCCTATCTGCTCGCCCTGGGCAACATCCTCACCGCCGGCATGGGGCAGCATCCCGTCTATCTCTGGACCCTGCCGATGTTCCATTGCAACGGCTGGTGCTTTCCCTGGTCGCTGTCCATCGTCGCGGGCACCCATGTCTGCCTGCGAGCCGTGCGCGCGAAGCCCATGTACGATGCGCTTGCCGACCACAGGGTCACGCATCTCTGCGGCGCGCCCATCGTCATGTCGGCACTGCTCAATGCGCCGGCTTCCGAGAAGCGGCCCCTGCCCCACACGGTCAAATTCCTAACAGCTGCGGCTCCCCCGCCGGAAGCGGTGCTCGCGGCCATGAAGGCTGCGAGCTTCGACGTGACGCATCTCTACGGCCTGACAGAAGTCTATGGACCGGCAGTCGTCAACGAATGGCACGAGGACTGGGAGGCGCTCGACTCCAGCGACTACGCGGCCAAGAAGGCCCGTCAGGGCGTGCGCTATCCGGTTTTGGAAGCCCTCGACGTGCTCGACCCGGACACCATGCGGCCCGTGCCGGCCGACGGACGGACCCTGGGCGAGGTCATGTTCCGCGGCAACGTGGTCATGAAGGGTTATCTCAAGAACCCGTCGGGCACGGCAAAGGCGTTCGAGGGTGGCTGGTTTCATTCCGGCGATCTCGGCGTGAGATACCCCGACGGCTATGTGCAGCTGAAGGACCGCTCCAAGGACATCATCATTTCCGGCGGCGAGAACATTTCCTCCATCGAAGTGGAGGACGCCCTTTACCGGCATCCTGCCATCCAGGCGGCCGCCGTCGTCGCGATGCCGGACGAGAAATGGGGCGAGACGCCTTGCGCCTTCGTCGAGCTGAAACCCGATCAATCGATCCCGGCAGAAGACATCCTAGAGCCCTTTCCGCCTACTCCGGTTCATATCCAGCGGCTCTGAAGTAGTTGGCGCATTCGTCGGGCGAGAACTCGTCCAGGAGCTCACCGATGGTCTGCCAGAGCACGTCCTTCGTGCGGGCGGCTGCCTTGCGCAGCAGTGCCTTG
>NZ_JBFRGW010000023.1:0-78257 GCF_052115545.1 Microvirga sp. 2MCAF35 | reverse complement strand
GCGGCATAAGGTTGAGAACATGTTCGCCAAGCTCAAGGACTGGCGCCGGATCGCCACCCGCTACGACCGCTGCGCCCACACCTTCTTCTCAGCCATTTGCATCGCGGCTGCCGTCGCCTTCTACCTCAATTAACGAGTCCTGAGCCTAGTCTTCCAAGGGAATCGCTTGTCAGGACGCCTTTTCTTTCCAGCCAAGCCGGAGCGGCGAATTCCTGATGACAGGCGGTTGGCAGCGCATACCATGAGAGATGCAGAACGCATCTATCAGCGGCTTTCAATCGGACGAACCGGCCGGATCCGACAGGCCGTCAGTCCCAGACCGCGCGGGGAAGCGCATCGAGCGGGATCTTGAGGTAGCGTGTCCCGTTGCTCTCCGGCGCCGGCAGACGCCCTCCGGCCATGTTCACCTGCAGGGCGTGCAGGATCAGCTTCGGCATCGGCAATTTGGCGTCCCGCGCCTGGCGCATGGCGACGAACTCATCCTGGGTGCGGGCCTGGGCCAGATGGACGTTGCGGGCTTTCTGCCCGGCGACGGTGCTCTCCCAGGCCGGAGCCCGGCCGCCCGGCATGTAGTCGTGGCCGGAGAACAGGCGCGTGTCCTCGGGCAGGGAGAGGATGCGCTGGATGGTGCGCCACAAGGCGCGTGCGTCGCCGCCGGGAAAGTCGCACCTGGCCGTGCCGAAATCGGGCATGAAGAGCGTATCGTGGATGAAGGCGGCATCGCCGACCACATAGGTGATGGATGCGAGCGTGTGCCCCGGCGAGAACATCACCCGGACGTCCATCTCGCCGATCCGGAAATCGTCTCCGTCGGCGAACAGGCAGTCCCATTGCGATCCATCCGCCGGGAAATCCGCGAGGTTGTAGATGTCCTTCCAGAGCCGCTGAACGTCGACGACGCGCTCGCCGATGGCCGTCTTCGCGCCTGTGCGATCCTTGAGGTACGCGGCCGCCGACAGATGATCCGCGTGCGGATGCGTATCGAGAATCCACTCGACGGTCAGGCCCTTCTCCTTCACGCTGGAGAGCAGGGCATCGGCCGATGCGGTCGCGATGGAACCGGACTTCTCGTCGTAATCGAGAACCGGATCGACGAGAGCGCAGCGCCGCGTCGCGGGATCGGACACCACATACTGGACGCTGCAGGTGCGCTTGTCGAAGAACGCCTCCACCTGCGGTCTTGCGGCTGAACGGTCGGGCGCCGATCGAGGGACAGCGGTCGTGCTCATGGCTTCTGCTCCTTCAAACGCGGATGCGCCGAACCGTTCATGCTTTTCGACCCGACGCCTCACGCATCGGGTTGCGGCACGATCCGGATATAGGGCTTCGGCGCCTTCCATCCCTGCGGGTAGATCTTCCTGGCCTCCTCGTCCGGAACCGAGCCCGCGATGATGACGTCCTCGCCCTGCTTCCAGTTCGCGGGCGTCGCGACACGGTGCTGCGCGGTCAGCTGCAGCGAGTCGATGACGCGAAGCACTTCGTCGAAGTTGCGGCCCGTGGTCATGGGATAAACGAGCACGAGCTTGATCTTCTTGTCGGGCCCGAAGACGAACACGTTGCGGACGGTCTGGTTGTCCGCCGGCGTCCTGCCTTCCGACGTGCCGCCCGTGCTGGCCGGAAGCATTCCATAAAGCTTCGAGATCGAGAGATCGGTATCGCCGATCATCGGAAAGTTGGGCGCCGTGCCTTGCGTCTCACGGATGTCCTCGGCCCACCGCGCATGATTGTCCGTCGGATCGACGCTCAACCCGATGATCTTCACGTCGCGCCGGTCGAACTCGGGCTTGATCCTGGCCATGTATCCCAGCTCGGTCGTGCAGACCGGCGTGAAGTCCTTGGGATGGGAGAAGAGCACGCACCAGGAATCGCCGATCCAATCGTGAAAGCGGATACGCCCTTGCGTCGTCTCGGCGTCAAAATCCGGCGCGACATCGCCAATCTGGAGTGTCATCGAAACCTCCTGACATCAGCGCATCGTGCGAACCCGCAGGGCCACGCCGAACGATGCGTCATCCAAAGAATAAGCATCGGATTGGATCCCAAAGTGCATTCCACTTTTGGGTCCGATGCTCGAGCACGCCCCGTCGCCTGCCACCATGTATATACTGCGTGGCGGCACCGGTGAAGTCGCTTCCGGCCGGAGACAACGCACGCGTCGGCGGTACTTCGTGAGGCGCCAGTCCAGTTCTCAAAAGACGGAGGCGCCTCACCGCGTCTCCCGTTCAACTCTGCACGAAAACCTCGGCATGCTCGACCGAGAAGCGCTCCAGCTCGTCGACGACCGCTTCCAGGTGAGCCTCCATGGCCCGGCGGGCCTCTGGTGCGTTGTGCGTCTCGAGGGCGCGGAAGAGTTCCCGATGCTCGGCCAGGGTCACGGCATGGCGCCGGGGCGAGGAGAGGAGGCGGCGCACCCGGTCGATATTGGCCCGCGAGGCGTCGATCACGGCCGCGACCCGGGGCATCCCCAGCCCCTCGACCAGGATCGTGTGGAATTCGAGGTCAAGGGCGTAGAAGCCGGGACGATCACCGCGCGAGACGGCGTCCCGCTGAGCGTCCAGGTTTCCGCGCAGCGCCTCGATGGCCGCAGGCGACAGGTGCGTGGCGGCCGCTTCCGCCACCATTCCCTCCAGGGCCCGCCGAATCAGCATCGATTCCCTGATCTCCGACAGGCGGATGCGCGCCGCACGGGATCCGCGCTGGGGCAGGATCTCGACGAGCCCCTCGGCGGCCAGATGCGTCAGCGCCTCGGAAACCGGAAACCGGGAGACTCCGAGCGCCGTACAGACAGCTCCTTTGTCGATGAATTCTCCAGGGGCGATTTCGAGAGCCACGATGGCGGCCCGCAGCGACGCCTCAACCTTCTCGGTCGTCTGCCCTCGCGGGCCCCGCTCCAGGGGAACGAGGAAATCATATCTTTTTCGCTTGTCGAACGCGTCCATTTGCCTAACATGTTAGCCCAACCGATGGGCCTACGCCATCAGCTTGTCGGGTGCCATGCACGAGCGGAACCGCCCGTGACCATTCGTAAACCGGCCACAGAGCCGGCATCCCGGAGGAACGCCTATGCCATTTCCGACCCGCCGCCCAGAGCCTCGGACCCAAAAGTGGACACCACTTTTGGGCTTGATCCGAGGCTCCGTCTCCTGGCTTGCGCATCGCTCGAACCGGAAAACCGGATCCACTTTTCCGCGCGATGCGCTAGCTTTCGGCCTCATCGTGGCCGCAGCCGCAGCCCTTCCGGGGCTGCCCGCCAGCGCCCAGACGAAACTGAAATGGGCACACGTCTACGAGACCTCCGAGCCCTTCCATACCCAGTCTGTCTGGGCGGCCCAGGAAATCGCCAAGCGCACCAACAACCGTTATCAGATCGACGTGTATCCGGCCTCGCAGCTCGGCAAGGAGAGCGATATCAACCAGGGCCTGTCGCTCGGCACGGTCGACATGATCATCTCGGGCCCGAGCTTCGCCGCGCGCAGCTATCCGCCCATCGGCATCGGCTACTATCCCTATATCTTCCGCGATTCCGGCCATCTGCTCGCCTTCGCGAAAAGCGACGTCTTCAAGGACCTCGCCGCCGGTTATGCCGAAAAGACAGGGAACCACATGGTCGCCCTCACCTATTACGGGGTGCGCCACAGCTCCACGAACAAGCCGTTCAAGACCTGCGCCGAGATGAAGGGCCTCAAGATCCGCGTGCCCGACGCGCCCGCCTATCTGGCCATGCCGCGCGCCTGTGGCGCGAACACCTCGCCGATCGCCTTCGCGGAGGTTTATCTGGCGCTTCAGAACGGCACCGTCGACGCGCAGGAGAACCCGCTGACGACCATCGAAGCAAAAAAATTCTTCGAGGTTCAGAAGAATATCGTGCTCACCGGCCACATCGTCGATCATCTGGCGACGATCATCTCCAAGCAGCTCTGGGCCAAGCTCTCGGATGAAGACAAGAAGATCTTCGCCGACGTCGCCCAGGAAGCGGCTGTCCGCGCCTCGGGAGAGATCCAGGCGAAGGAGAAGGAGCTGATCGAGACCTTCAAGCAGAAGGGCCTGACGATCACGGAGGTCAACAAGGACGAGTTCAAGGATGCGGTGATGAAGAACGTCACCCTGGAATCCCTGGGCTACCGGAAGGCGGATTACGACAAGATCCAGGCCCTGAAATCGGAAGGTCTCTGATCCGTCTGCAAGGGCCGCCTCCGGGCGGCCCACCTTTCCCTTCCGCCGATCCCGCTGCGGCTCTGTCTGCGGCAGCGGGTTTCACCGAATTTGTAAGGACAAGGCGCCGCAAGAGATGACGACTGAAGTCCACACCCAGGTCAGCGCCGAGGCATTGGCGCAGACCTTCGACGAGAGCGAGCACGCGCCGGTCGATCTTTCAGGCTATGCCTTCGAGGATTGGCTGGCCCTGGCCCTGTTCTGGGCGATGGCACTCGCCGTCTTCGTTCAATTCTTCACACGCTATGTGCTGAACGACTCCTTCGCCTGGACGGAGGAGATCGCAACCAACCTCAACGTGGCCCTGGTCTTCGTCGGATCGGCCATGTGCGTGCGCATGAACCGTCACATCCAGGTCGACTTTCTCTATCGATATCTTCCTTCTGGCCCGGCCCGCGTGCTGGCAACGGCGATCGACATCATCCGAGTCTCCTTTTTCGTCTATGGAGCCTTCCTCATCTGGCGCTTCATGAGCATCGTCGGCGACGAGCAGATGACAACCATCGCCTTGCCCAAGAACCTCACCTATGCCTTCGCCTTCATCGGCTTTGTCCTCATGAGCTTCCGCTCGATTCAGGTTGCCGTCGCCAACTGGCGCCGCGGCTATTCCGTTCTCGAGCGGCCCGAAGCATTCGATGCACCTGTAGTGGCGGAAACCTGATGCTCATCCTGATTGGCTCCTTTCTTATCCTGATGATCCTCGGGCTGCCGGTGGGCATCTCGATGGCCACCGCGTCCCTGCTCTACATCCTCGCCACTGGGACCGTCCCGGACGTCATCGTGGCGCAGCGCATGATCGCCGGTGTCGAGAGCTTCCCGCTCCTTGCCGTGCCCTTCTTCATCCTCGCTGGCAATCTCATGAACATCGCCGGCGTCACCGGCCGCATCTACTCCTTCGCCGTCGCCCTCGTGGGTTGGATGAAAGGCGGCCTCGGCCAAGTGAACATCGTCGGCTCGGTGGTATTCTCGGGCATGTCCGGCACGGCCATCGCCGATGCGGCCGGCCTCGGCACCATCGAGATCAAGGCCATGAAGGATCATGGTTACTCGACTGAATTCTCGGTTGGTGTGACGGCTGCCTCCGCGACCCTCGGGCCGATCATCCCGCCCTCCCTGCCCTTCGTGATCTACGGGATGATGGCGAACGTCTCCATCGGAGCTCTCTTCCTGGGCGGCCTCATCCCAGGCATCGTCATGACGCTGCTGATGATGGCGACGGTGGCCTATTTCGCCTACAAGAACGGCTGGGGGTCGGACACGCCTTTCTCCTGGCGCCAGCTCGGCAATGCCAGCATCGAGGTCGTCATCGTCCTGATGTTCCCGGTCGCCGTGTGGCTGATGATGCAGGCGGGGCTCTCCACCAATGTCGCCATCGGCATTGCGCTGGCCGTGCTTCTCGTCCTCGACTGGTTCTTCGACTTCTCCGCCGTGATGGCCCTGATGGCGCCGGTCATCCTGATCGGTGGCATGACGCTGGGCCTCTTCACACCCACCGAGGCGGCAGTCGCGGCGGTCCTCTGGTCGCTGTTCCTCGGCCTCGTGCGCTATCGCTCCATGACGTTGAAAAGCCTCGCCAAGGCGACCTTCGACACCATCGAGACGACGGCATCGGTTCTCTTCATCGTCACGGCGGCGTCGATCTTCGCATGGCTCCTGACGGTCAGCCAGGCCGCCCAGATCCTCTCGGACGCGATCCTCGGGTTCACGCAGAACAAGTGGGTGTTCCTGCTTCTCGCCAATATCCTGATCCTGTTCGTGGGTTGCTTCATCGATACCATCGCGGCCATCACCATCCTGGTGCCGATCCTGCTGCCGATCGTGCTCAAGCTCGGCATCGACCCGATCCATTTCGGGCTCATCATGACGCTGAACCTGATGATCGGGCTGCTTCACCCGCCCCTCGGCATGGTCCTCTTCGTCCTGGCGAGGGTGTCCAAGCTGTCCGTCGAGCGCACCACCATGGCGATCCTGCCCTGGCTCGTCCCCTTGATGCTGGCGCTGATCGCGATCACCTATATTCCGGAACTGACTCTCTGGCTCCCGCAGAAGATGGGATTGGGGCGGTGACGGACCGCCCCAACGCCACATACGCCTATCGATGAGACATTCATGAGCACGCCCCGCACCATCCGCCTCTCTCCCGATGACAACGTGGTCATCGCCATCGACCTCGTGAACCAGGGCGTCGAAGCGGCGGGCCTGACGGCCCGCGAGCGCATCCTGAAAGGCCACAAGATGGCCGCAGAAGCGATCCGCGAGGGAGAGCCGATCCGGAAGTTCGGCCAGATCATCGGCTTCGCCAAGACCCACATCGCCCCGGGCGAATGGGTGCACGAGCACAATGTCGGCCTGCACGACTTCGAGCGCGACTATGCGTTCGGCGTCGAGGCCAGGGAGGACGACCTGCTGGCGCCCGACCTGCGCGCCACCTTCCAGGGCTATCGCCGCGCCTCAGGCAAGACGGGCACCCGCAACTATATCGGGATTCTCACCTCGGTGAACTGCTCGGCCTCCGTGGCGCGTTTCGCGGCCACGGAGGTGGAGCGTTCCGGCCTCCTGCGCGATTATCCGGGCATCGACGGCGTCGTGGCCATCGTTCACGGCACCGGTTGCGGGCACGCGGCCTACGGCGAAGGGTTCGACATTCTGCGCCGCACACAATGGGGCTATGCCAGCCACCCGAACTTCGCCGGCGTGATCATGGTCGGGCTTGGCTGCGAGGTGTTCCAGATCGGCCGCATGAAGCAGGAATACGGCCTGACCGAAAGCGAGACCTTCCGCACCCTCACCATTCAGGAAACGGGCGGCACGCGGCGGACCGTGCAGGCCATCGTCGATGCGGTGAAGGACATGCTCCCCATCGTCGCAAGGGCCCAGCGCGAAACCCGCCCCGCATCGGAGCTGGTCCTCGCTCTCCAGTGCGGCGGTTCCGACGGTTATTCTGCGTTGACGGCGAATCCTGCCCTCGGCGTTGCGTCGGATCTTCTGGTGCGCCACGGCGGAACGTCGATCCTGTCCGAGACGCCCGAGATCTACGGCGCGGAGCACCTGCTCACACGGCGCGCCGCCACGCGGGAAATCGGCGAAAAGCTCATCTCGCGCATTCACTGGTGGGAGGATTACACGGCCCGCAACGGCGGCGAGATGAACAACAACCCCTCCCCCGGCAACAAGGCCGGCGGTCTGACGACGATCCTCGAGAAGTCCCTGGGCGCGGCGGCCAAGGGCGGGCGCTCGACGCTGCGCGCCGTCTACGAATATGCCGAGCCGGTGAAGGATCACGGCTTCGTTTATATGGATACGCCCGGCTACGATCCCGTCGCGGCGACCGGCCAGGTGGCGGGCGGCGCGAACCTGATCGCCTTCACCACCGGGCGCGGCTCCGCCTTCGGCTGCAAGCCGGTTCCGTCCCTCAAGCTCGCGACGAATTCCGACATCTATCGCCGCATGCTCGACGACATGGACATCAATTGCGGCGACATCCTCGATGGCGTCTCGCTCGAAGACAAGGGCCGGGAGATCTTCGACATCCTCCTGCGGGTCGCGTCGGGCGAGCATACGAAGTCGGAAGAGCTCGGCTACGGCGACCTCGAGTTCGTCCCCTGGCAGGTCGGCGCGACCATGTGATCGCGCCGATATCATGCCTCTCGAGCCCACGTTAACCGCTTGTTAACCATGACGCAGCGATAGTGCCCCTGCCGATCCGCTTGGCGCATCGTGCGGAAAAGTGGATCCGGTTTTTCGCTCGAACGATGCGCCTGCCAAGAGTTGGAGCATCGGATGGATCCCAAAAGTGCAAGTCCACTTTTGGGTCCGATGCTCTAGCGGACAGGCTCTCTCCCAAAAGCGACCGGGGCGCGGATGTACCGCCTCGCTCGCTTTGGGATGCAGGCGACGATGATCGCCGCCGCTCTCACCCGAACACATAGAAGGCCGCTCCAAGCGCTGCCAGCGCACCGGCGAGTGCGTAGGGGAACCAAGTCGGAAATGGCTTGTCGTGACCGTTGTAGCTCAAGCGGAATCTCCCAGGTCGGTGGCACGCCCGTCTTCCTCACGCATCGTGGTATTTTCGTGAAAGCCGTCCGACGCTCACCGCCTTTCAACCGGCAATGTCGCGATGGAACTCAGGAAAAATTACTTTGAATCTCTTTTAAAGAGGCGAATTCCATCCCGTTCTCAACGCGCTAGCGGGTCTTTTAGAACACCTCTGATTTTCCTCTAACCACTTGATAGACTTGCGTTCTTTCCGATACTTCATCGGCTTCCCGGTTTGCCGGGCACTCGACCGCTGCGAAGGAGAACGCGTTCATGGGCATGAGCACCTGGAATGAGCCTGGATTTTCTGCCGGCAGCGTCTTCGCCTGCCTGGCCCTGCTCATGCCCTTCAGCGGAACGGCTCTGGCTCAGGACGATCCATCGAGCGTGAACGAGATCATGCCCGCGGCCGCGCATGACATGTCCTTTCTCGGCCTGTTCCTGCAGGCCGACCCGATCGTCAAGAGCGTCATGATCCTGCTCGTCCTGGCGTCGCTCGGCTGCTGGACCATCGTGTTCGAAAAGCTCCTGCGCCTCGGGAAGCTCCGCGGCCAGGCCCACGCCTTCGAGGCCGCGGCGCGCGCGGGCGACAGGCTCTCGCCGCAGATGGCCGGCGCGACGGGCCGGATCGTCTCGGCCGGTCACGAGGCATGGCGCGACCAGGACGCGTCCGAGAGCCGCGCCGAGCGGCGGGAGCGCATCGAACGCGCCATGCGGGCCGCGCTCTCCGCCGACATGCGCCAGCTCCAGGTCGGCCTGCCGTTTCTCGCCACCATCGGGTCGGCCGCGCCCTTCATCGGCCTGTTCGGCACGGTCTGGGGCATCATGAACTCGTTCTCGGCCATCGCGGCGAGCCAGGACACGAGCCTGTCCGTCGTGGCGCCCGGCATCGCGGAAGCGCTGTTCGCCACGGCCATCGGGCTCGTCGCGGCCATCCCGGCCGTGATCGCCTACAACAAGCTCACGACCGATCTCGGCCGCCTGCAGCAATCGTTTGCCGCCGGCATCACGGCGCTCGGCGACCGCCTCGCACGGGACCGCAAGCTCCACGTGCGAACAGAGGCGGCGGAATAATGGGCATGGGACCCATCCGGTCGCAGGACACCGACGACGAGTTCGGGGCCGCGCCCCTGTCGGAGATCAACGTCACGCCGCTCGTGGACGTGATGCTCGTCCTGCTCATCATCTTCATGGTGGCCGCTCCCCTCATGACCGTCGGCGTACCCGTGCAGCTGCCGAAGACCGCCGCGCCAAAAGTCGCGCAGCCGAAGCAGCCTGTCGTTGTCACCATCGACGCGCAGGGCCAGCCCTTCCTCGACAAGGAGCCGCTGGCGCCCGAGACCATGATGCCGCGCCTGCGGGCGCTTGCGGGCGCGGATCCGAGCCAGGTCGTCCTGGTTCGCGGCGACAAGGCCGTTCCCTATGGCCGCATCATCGAGATCATGGGGCAGATCAATGCCGCGGGCTTCAGCCGGGTTTCGCTGATCGCGCAGGCCCCGGGCGGATCGGCGACGCCATAGAATCCGATGTCCGTTCAAAGCACGAGATCGCCGCAGGAGCCGAACCGGCTCGGCTTCGCCTTCGCAACGGCGCTTCTTCTGCATGGCGCCGTCCTGACGGCCGTGACCTTCTGGCCGTCCGACAAGGCCGACGCTCCTGGCGAGCAGGAGATTACCATCGATCTCGCTCCCGCCATGGAAGAGCTCGTGTCGGTGGCGCCGGCGGAAGTCCAGGCTCAAGAAGCGCCGTCCGTCGAGGCGGAAACCCCACCGATCGAAACAGAGACCCTCGAAGAGCAGCTGCCCGAGGACATCGTCGAAGCTCAGCCTCAGGACGTGACCGAAGCGCTGGCCGTCGAAGCGGTTCCGGCCGAACAGGAAACGGCTTCGACGGAAGCGGTCATCCTTCCGCCGCCCGAAACAGCGGTGGCCAAGCCTCTCGAGCCTCCCAAGCCCGAGAAGAAACCGCCGCCGAAGCCGGTGGAGCGCAAGCCCCCTCCGCGTCGGACAATGGCCGAACCGAAACCGCTTCCGTCGGATGCGCGCCAGGGACAGGCATCGGCCTCGCGTGAGAACATGGGCGGTCAAGCCGCCGCGGCCGATCCGACCGCGCGCAACCGCTATCTGGCGAGTCTCATGGCGTCGCTGCACAACCGCCTGCGCTATCCGGACGTCGCCCGCAGCCAGGGCGTCACGGGCATTGCGACCGTGCGCTTCACCATGGATCGCTCAGGCCGCATCGTCAGCGCGTCTCTCGTGCGGAGCGCTGGCCACGCGGCCCTCGATCAGGCGGGGCTTGCCGCGGCAAGCCCCGGAGCCTCCCTGCCGCCGATCCCTGATTTCATTCCGCAATCGACCTTCACCGTGCCGCTTCGCTTCAATCTGCGTTGAACGCAAGCTCAGCCTTTGCAGCGAACTTGACGGTTACAGTCTCAAGACTACCCTGTCCGTCAGCAGCGACATCAGACCGATGGTATGGATGCGCATCACGACAGGGAGAAACGTCATGGCCGAAAGGCGTATGCCTTGATCCATCCTCTCTGTGCTACGGCCACAGGCACGTCTCATTCCGGTATGATCGGCAGTCGCAACGGCGCGGTCGTCGACGCACAGGCCACGCCATGAACACCCGCAAGAGCCTCTACCAGTTCGGCTACCGCCGCTGCGCGGACCAGGATTGCCCCTCCCCCGCACGGCATCCCGTGATCGTCGTCGGCGCTGGCCCCGTCGGGCTGTGCACGGCCATCGACCTGGCGCAGCGCGGCGTTCCGGTCGTGCTCCTCGATGATGCCGACCGGATCGGCGAAGGCTCGCGCGGCATCTGCTATGCCAAGCGCACCCTCGAAATCCTCGACCGGCTCGGCGTCGCCGCGTCCTGCCTCGAGAAGGGCGTGACCTGGAAGCTCGGCAAGGTCTTTCAGCGCGAGGAGCAGCTCTACGCCTTCGACCTGCTGCCCGAAGACGGGCACAAAATGCCGGCCTTCATCAACCTGCAGCAATATTATCTCGAACATGCGCTCGTGGCGCGCGCCGCGGAACTGCCTCATCTCGACATCCGCTGGCGCAACAAGGTGAGCGGGCTCAAGCGCCGCAACGACGGCGTGACGCTCGCCATCGAGACGCCCGAAGGCGCTTACGATCTCGATGCCGATTGGGTGGTGGCGGCAGACGGCGCACGTTCGCCCTTACGCGGAATGCTCGGCCTCGATTTCAAAGGCGAGGTTTTCGAGGACCGCTTTCTCATCGCAGACGTGAAGATGAAGGGCGATTTTCCGCCCGAGCGCTGGTTCTGGTTCGATCCGCCTTTCCACGACGGACGCTCCGCCCTTCTCCACAAGCAGCCGGACGACGTCTGGCGCATCGACCTGCAACTCGGCGCCGATGCGGATGCAAAAGCCGAACAGGCACCGGAACGCGTAATCCCAAGGATCCGCCAGATGCTGGGCCATGATGCGTTCACGCTCGAATGGGTGTCAGTCTATACATTCCAGTGCCGTCGCCTGGAGCGCTTCGTCCATGGCCGCGTGGTCTTTGCCGGCGACGCGGCCCATCAGGTTTCGCCCTTCGGTGCGCGTGGCGCCAATTCCGGCATTCAGGATGCGGAAAACCTCGCCTGGAAGCTCGCGCTCGTGATCAAGGGCGAAGCGCCCGAGAGCCTGATCGACACCTATGATGCCGAACGATCAATGGCCGCCGACGAGAATATCGGCCATTCCACCCGCTCGACGGATTTCATCGCGCCGCGCTCGGCACAGGAACTGCGGTTCCGCGATGCGACCCTCGCCCTTGCGCGCCACGCGCCCTTCGCCAAGCGCATGGTGAATTCCGGCAGGCTGTCGATGCCGTCGACCTACGAGACATCGCTGTCCACGGCGGATGAGGATGATTGGTCAGGGTCCGCCCGCCTCGGCGCGCCTTTGCCCGATGCTCCCATGCGCAATCGCGATGGCCAGCCGATCTGGCTGCTCGAAGCGCTGGGCGGCGAGGAGACGCTCATCCATGTGCCCGGCGAAACCGCGCCGCCCACGGGCAAGCGCGTTCTCGTCATCGGACAGGATCTGATCGACCAGGAAGGCTTCTTCGCCCGGCGTTTCGACGCGACGCCCGGCAGCACCTACCTTGTGCGTCCGGACCAGCACCTTGCGGCACGCTGGCGCCGCATGACACCGGAGGCCATCGCGCGCGCCTCCCGCCGCATGAAGAATATGGACGGAGAACACGCATGAGCACCCTCATGACCGAAAGCCGCTTCCCCGATCCTGATCGCGCTTATCGAGCTTTGATCGAGGCCCATCGCGGATTGTCGGACGAACAGAGCGCCGCACTCAACTCCACCCTCGTGCTGATCCTTGCCAATCACATCGGCGATCAGGCCGTGCTGCAGGAGGCGCTTGCGCTCGCGAAGCAGAGTCTGGAGCAGATACAGTCAACGCCGGAGGAGTCCGGCGGGCTTCACTGATAGAACGTCCAGAGAAGATTTTCGCTGAGTTCCTTCAGGGCCTCGACGGCATCGGGCCGCTCCCGGGCCACTGCGGCCACGATGGCATCGGCGAGCGCGAAGGCCGCAGTCGGCGAGTTCGGTAGCAGCCGGTTCCTCGCCGGAGCAAAGAGGGTGATGTCGGCGATGGGAACGAGCGGCGAACTCGGCCCGTCCGTCAAGGCCATGACCGTTGCCCCCCGGTTCTTGGCGAGTTTCGCCAGATCGACGGTTCCGCGTGAATATCGCGGAAGAGAGATGGCGAGCACGAGATCGTCCGGCCCGACATTCATCAGGTGCCTGACGGCTTTCTCGGCCCCGCCGCGAGACGACGCGAAGATTACGTTCGCATCGAGATAGAGCGTCAATCCTTCGTCCAGATGAGCCGCCACATGGTGGCTTGCCCCGGATCCGACGATGAAGATCCTACGGGCGCGCAACAGGACCTCCATGGCCCTGGAGCAGGTGTCCTCGTCGACGGCCGCAAGGGTCTCGTCCAGATTGGCAGCCTGATCCTTGAGAGCCGTCACGAAGGTTGCGAAGGCGGAGCTTTTCGTGCTGTGGGCATCGGCGAAACTGTCGACGGGAGCCATGGCCAGTCGCAGTGCTTCGGAGAGCGCCGCCCGGAACTCGCTGTAGCCGGCATAACCCAGAGAGCGGACGAACCGGGTGACCGTCGCCGTGGAGGCGCCGCTGCGCTCCGCGAAGCCCTCGATCGTCATCGTCGCCGTCTCTAACGGGTTCTGCAGCACGAAGTCCGCCGCGCGCCGGTGCGCTTCGCTGAGCGAGGCGTACGCGACAGCGATGCGGTGGGCCAGATCCGTCGTCGGCTTCAGGACTTGAGACACGGGCTCTCCCGGCTGGTTGACGTTAGGATAAGACTGATTGACGTCAGGATATTTTCATGATTTTTAATCTGAGAAAATAAATCTGTCAAAAGGCAGCCACCAAGGGAACCGGAGAGAGATTCGATGCGCCGTCCACTCATATTTGCCTTCGTCGCCAGCACCTGCCTGCTCAGTGCTCCTGCATGGGCACAATCGCTCAAGATCGCGCTCAGCTCGGAGCCGACCGCGATCGACCCACACTATCACGATCTGACGCCGAACAATGCGCTGGCGGCTCATATCTTCGACGGATTAACCAAGCAGGACGAGCAGCAGAAAGTTCTGCCGAGCCTCGCGACCTCATGGGAGAACGACGGCCAGAATCGTTGGACCTTCAAGCTCCGCCAGGGCGTGACCTTCTCCAACGGCCAGCCCTTCACCGCCGACGACGTGATCTTCAGCTTCTGCCGCACCCTGAAGAACGAGACGGCGATCGCAGGCTCGTTCGCCGACATCACGGGCAACTTCACGGCCGTCGAGGCCCCCGATCCGCACACCATCGTCATCACCACGAAGGCGCCGGATCCTCTGCTGCCGAACTTCCTTTCCGGCCTCGCCATCCTGAGCTCGTCCGTTCTTCCGCATGACAAGCTCTCCTTCGATGTCGCGAAGAATTGCGGCGTCACCGGAGCATGGCCCGTCGTCGGTGACTTCAACGACGGCAAGCTTGCCATCGGCACCGGCCCCTACAAGTTCAAGAGCTACACGAAGGGGACGAGCGTCGAGCTCGAACGCAACGACAAGTACTGGGGCGCGGCGGAGCCTTGGGCCAACGTGACCTTCGTGCCGGTTCCCAATGCCGGTCCGCGCCTCGCGGGCCTGCTCGCCGGCGATTACGACGTGATCGAGAACCCGGCTGCGCGCGACGTGGCTCGGATCAAGGACGACAAGCGCTTCGGCCACGTGATCACGCCCTCGACCCGCGTCATCTACTTCCAGCTCGATGTGGAGCGTGAGCCGAGCCCGTTCGTGAAGGCCGAGAACGGCAAGAACCCGCTGAAGGATCCGCGCGTGCGCAAGGCGATGTCGCTCGCCATCGACCGTGACGCCATCATCAAGCGCATCATGGACGGCGCCGCCGAGCCGGCCTACCAGTTCCTGCCCAACGGCATGTTCGGCGCACTGGAAAATCCGCCGAAGCTTGCCTACGATCCCGCCGCGGCGAAGAAGCTGCTGGCGGAGGCTGGCTATCCCAACGGCTTCCAGCTCACGCTGTCGACGACCAACGACCGTTACATCAACGACAGCCAGATCACGCAGGCCGTCGCGCAGTACCTGACCCAGGTGGGCATCCGCTCCGAAGTGGACGCGATGGCTCGCGCCATCTACTTCCCGCGCCGCTCCAAGAAGGAGTTCAGCGTGGCTCTCGGCGGCTGGGGCTCCACGAGCGGCGAGGCCTCGTCCTTCCTGCGCCAGTGGCCCGCGACGCCCGACGAGGCGAAGACCATCGGCGGCTCGAATTACGGCGGCTACAACGATCCGGAATTCGACAAGCTGATCCGCACGGCCGTCGTCACCCTCGACGACGCCAAGCGGGCGGAACTTCTCAAGCAGGCCGGAACGAAGGCCATCGAAGGCGGCGCGTTCATCCCGCTGCATTTCGAGAGCACGATCTGGGCCTACAAGGCGAACCTGAAATATGCCGGCCGCGCTGACCAGTTCACGATGGCCATGCAGGTCAAGCCCGCGAAGTAAGCAAGCGATGAACGAAGCCGCGAGCAGATCGGAACGCCTCACATGACGGCCTACATCCTGCAACGTCTGATCCAGAGCGTCCTGGTTCTGCTCGCGGTTTCCGTCGTGGTCTTCCTCGCCGTCTACGGCATCGGAGACCCGATCGAACTCCTGGTCCCTCCTCAGGTCAGCGCCGCCGAACGCACGGCCATGATCCAGCGCCTCGGGCTCGACCTGCCGGTCTGGCAGCAATATCTCGGCTTCCTGGGCAAGGCCCTGAAAGGCGATCTCGGAGTTTCCTTCGTCCACGGCGTTCCGGCCGTCGACCTGATCCTGGCGCGGTTGCCGGCCACCTTCGAGCTCGTTCTCCTCGCCATGAGCCTTGCCGCCGTCATCGGCATTCCGCTCGGGCTCCTGGCCGGCCTCAATCCCGAGAGCCGCCCCAGCCGCGCCATCATGGCCGGAACGATCCTCGGCTTCTCCCTTCCGAGCTTCTGGAAGGGCATGATGCTCATCCTGCTCTTCAGCGTCTTCCTCGGCTGGCTGCCGACAGCGGGACGCGGAGAAACGGTTTCCGTTTTCGGAATCCCGACGAGCCTGCTGACGTTCGACGGCCTGAAGCATCTCGCCCTGCCGGCGCTGAACCTCGCCATTCCCAACATGGCCCTGATGATCCGCCTCGTGGCGGCGGGTACCACGGAAGCGATGACGCAGGACTACGTCAAATACGCCCGTGCCAAGGGCGTGCGCCGCAAGCGCATCGTTGGACGGCATGTGCTGCGCAACATCCTCATTCCCGTCGTGACGGTCGCCGGCATGGAATTCGGCAGCCTCGTGGCCTTCTCGACCATCACCGAAACCGTGTTCGCCTGGCCTGGCATGGGCAAGCTCCTCATCGACAGCATCTATCAGCTCGACCGTCCCGTCGTCGTCGCCTACGTAATGCTCGCAACGCTCCTGTTCGTTGCCGTCAACTTCCTCGTCGACATTCTCTACGCGGCGCTCGATCCCCGCGTGAAGCTGACGGGAGAAATGGCATGATCGCTTCGAAGACGGCGCCCGTGGCGGCCGACGCCGATACGGCGCTGCGCCACAAGGTCCTGCGCCGGATCAAGAGCCGCCCCACGACCCGCGGCGCGATCATCCTTCTCGGGATTCTCCTGCTGCTCGCGCTGCTGGCTCCCTTCATCGCGCCGCAGAATCCGCACGACCTCGCGTCCCTGAGCGTGATGGACAACCGCCTCGAACCCGGCTCGCAGGGCATGACCGGCATCACCTACTGGCTCGGCACCGACGCGCAGGGCCGCGACATGCTCAGCGCCATCCTGTACGGCCTGCGGACCAGCCTGCTCGTCGGCCTGACATCCACCGCGGGCGCGCTTGCCATAGGGGTTCTCGCCGGTCTCGTGGCCGCCCAGTTCGGCGGAGCCGTCGATGCGGCGATCATGCGCGTCGTCGATTTCATGCTCGGCTTTCCGTCGATCCTGATCGCCCTCGTGCTGCTCGCGTCCATCGGGCGCGGCGTCGACAAGGTGATCATCGCCATCATCCTGGTGCAATGGGCCCAATATGCCCGCCTGATGCGCGCAGCGGCCCTCGTCGAGCGGCGCAAGGAATATATCGAGGCGGCGGTCAATTTCGGCCTGCCGACGCGCCACATCATGCTGGCGCATCTCCTGCCGAACTCCATCAGCTCCGTTCTCGTCGTCTCGACGATCAGCATCGCGGGCGCGATCACGCTGGAAGCCACCCTGTCCTTCCTCGGCGTCGGCGTTCCGGTGACGCAACCCTCCCTCGGGCTTCTGATCGCCAACGGGTTCGAGTTCCTGCTCTCGGGAGAATACTGGATCGCGGCCTTCCCGGGCATCGCCCTCGTGCTGCTGATCATGTCGCTCAATCTCGTGGGCGAGCGCCTGCGCCGCAGCTTCAATGTGAGGGGCCAATGACCTCCCCGTTGCTCGAAGTTCGCGGCCTGCGGACCGTCTTCCACGATCTCGCCGGCGCGTGGCCCGCCGTCGACGGCGTCGATCTCGTCGTACAGCCCGGCGAGATCGTGGGACTCGTGGGCGAGTCCGGCTCCGGCAAATCGGTGACCGGTTTCTCCCTGGTTCAGTTGATCGACGCTCCCGGCGAGATTGTTTCCGGCGACGTCCTGTTCAAGGGAGAGGATCTGCGGCGGGCATCCGAGGAGCGCCTGCGCCATCTGCGCGGCGATCGCATCGCGATGATCTTCCAGGATCCGCTGATGACCCTCAACCCGGTCCTCACCATCGGCGAGCAGATGTGCGAGGCGATCCAGGAGCACCGCCCCTGCAGCACGCAGGCCGCTTTGGAAGAGGCGTCCCGCGCCTTGTCCCGGGTCGGCATTTCCTCTCCGCAAGCGCGATTGAAGCAGTACCCGCACGAATTCTCGGGCGGCATGCGCCAGCGCGTCGCCATCGCGACCGCCCTCCTGAACAGGCCCGACCTGATCATCGCCGACGAGCCGACGACGGCGCTCGACGTGACGATCCAGAGCCAGATCCTGTTCGAGGTCCAGAAGCTCAGCCGGGAGACCGGCACGGCGATCCTCTGGATCACGCACGATCTCGCGGTCGTCGCCGAACTCGCCGACCGGGTCGCCGTCATGTATGCCGGGCGGATCGTCGAGACGGGAACCGTCGACGACGTGCTCGATCGTCCCCGCCATCCCTACACGCTCGGCCTGCTCGGTTCCTCGGCCGCGACGGTCGCACCCGGCGAGCGCCTGAGGCAGATCGATGGCGCCGCGCCCAGCATCGACGCACGCCCGAGCGGGTGCCCATTCCGTCCGCGATGCGAGCGCGCCCTGCCTGTCTGCGCCCAGATCGATCCTCCGTCGCAGGTCACGGGCAACGGGCAGAGCTATCGCTGCCACAACCCTGTGCCCGAAGGCCCTGCCCCATGACCCAACCCTTCTTCGAGCTGCGCGGCGTCAAGAAGTACTTTCGCGGCAAGGCGACCATCGCGCAGCGCATTCTGGCCGCGACCGGAAACGTTCCGCCGCCACCGGTGCTGAAGGCCGTCGACGGCGTCGATCTCAGCGTGGCGCGCGGCGAGGTTCTCGGCCTCGTCGGCGAATCCGGCTGCGGTAAGTCCACCCTGGCGCGGGCCGCGACCGGGATCACCAAGCCCACCGCCGGCGACATCATCTACGAGGGACGGCGCGTTGCGGAACTGCGCGGCAAGGAAAAGCTGGATTATCTCCTCAAGGTCCAGATGGTGTTTCAGGACCCCTATGCCTCGCTCAATCCGCGGATGCAGGTGCGCAACATCGTTGGAGAGGCCCTGCGGGTTCACGGCCTGCTGCCGAAGGGCGAGATCGACGCGGCCGTCGACAAGGCCTTGACAGAAGTCGGCCTCGATGTCGCCTACCGCAACCGCTATCCGCATCAGTTCTCCGGAGGACAGCGCCAGCGCATCGGTATTGCCCGCGCGCTCGCGGTTAAGCCCGGCTTCCTGGTCTGCGACGAGCCGGTCTCCGCGCTGGACGTCTCGATCCAGGCACAGGTCATCAACCTGTTCATGGACGTCCGCGAGAAGCATGGGCTGACCTATCTGTTCGTCAGCCACGACCTCGGAATCGTGCGGCATATCAGCGATCGCGTCGCGATCATGTATCTCGGGCGCATCGTCGAGATCGGGCCGGCTTCCGCCGTCTTCGCGGAACCCGCCCATCCCTACAGCGCGGCCCTCATCGCGGCGAGCCCCTCCACGGAGCGGCGCAAGCGCGCCTTCCAGCCGCTCAAAGGCGAATTGCCGTCTCCCCTGGCGCCGCCCAGCGGCTGCCCGTTCCACCCGCGCTGCGAGCACGCGATGGCGAAATGCCGTGACGTTCGCCCCGTTCTGAAAGAGATCGCCCCCGGACGCAGCGCAGCCTGCCATCTGCACAATTCGGATCACACATGACGACAACCACGCTTAGCCCCGAGATCGGCCGCAGCACGCTTCCCTTCGTCGACGCGCATCACTCCGACAGGCCGATCGAGGTGAATGTCTATCGCCCAGCGAGCCACGGCCCCGACGATCCTGTCGTCATCGTCCAGCACGGCATGCTTCGCAACGGCGACGAGTATCGGGATTTCTGGATTCCCGCTGCCGAGAAGCACCGCATCCTGATTGCCGCGCCGACCTTCTCCGACGCAGCTTTTCCAGGCGCGGAATCGTACAATAACGGCCTCGTGGTTGATGACGGCGGAAGCATCCGTCCCATCGACAAGTGGCTCTATGCCATTCCGTCCCGTGTCTTCGCCGCCCTGCAGAAAGGCGGCGTGACGCGCCGCCCGAAGGCGCGGCTCTTCGGCCACTCGGCCGGAGGACAGTTTGCGCACCGGATGCTCGCGACTCAGGATCATGGATCGTTCGAAGCCGTCGTCGCGGGCAACCCGGGCTGGTACACCCTGCCGACCTTGGAGCGCAGCTTCCCCGAAGGGCTCGGAGGCCTCGGCCTCGATGAAGCCAGTATGGCGCGCTGGTTCGCCTACCCGATGCACATCTTCGCGGGCGATCAGGATATCAGCACCGACGATCCGAACCTGCCGGCCCAGGCGGAGGCCCTGCGGCAGGGGCCGCATCGCTATGCGCGCGCGCAGTTCGTCTACGATTTCGCGCGCCGCGAAGCCGAACGTCTGGGACTTCCCTTCCAGTGGAAGCTGATCCGCGTCGCAGGCGTGGGCCATGACGGCGCCGCCATGTCGCGCGCCGCCGCCGCCTACTGGTTCGAGGGGCGCATCCCATCGGCCGACGAGCTGATCCCCGCCGAAGTGGGCGCGTTGTAAAGCGCGACCGTTCACGACCGATTCTGGAGCAAGACATGAACGTCCGAAACGAGATCTGGCAGCATGTGGATGCTGCGAAGAACCGCCTCATCGACTTGAGCGACCGCATCTGGGGGATGCCGGAAGTCTGCTACACGGAAGTGCGCTCGGCTGCCGAGCATGCTGCTGAACTGCGCCACCAGGGCTTTCGCGTCACAGAGGGTGTCGCCGGTATCCCGACCGCGGTCATCGGCGAAGCCGGTGAAGGCGGCCCGGTCATCGCATTCCTCGGCGAGTACGACGCGCTTCCGGGACTCAGCCAGGAATCCGGTGTGGCGGAGCATCGCCCCATCGAGCCCGGCGGCCATGGACATGGATGCGGGCACAATCTGCTCGGATCGGGCGCGATGCTCGCCGCCGTCGCTTTGAAGAACTGGCTTGCGGAGAAAGGCATCCCGGGCCGCGTCCGGTATTATGGCTGCCCGGCCGAGGAAGGGGGCGCGGCCAAGGCCTTCATGGTGCGCGCTGGCGCCTTCGACGACGCCGATATCGCGATCTCATGGCATCCCTACAGTTTCTGGGAGGTTGCGCCGTCACTGTCGCTCGCCAACACGCGCGCCGACTTCGCCTTCAGGGGCCGCGCGGCTCACGCGGCGGCGTCGCCCCATCTGGGGCGCAGCGCGCTCGATGCGGTGGAGCTGATGAATGTGGGCGTGAACTACATGCGCGAGCACATGCCGTCGGATGCGCGCGTGCATTACGCCCTGCTCGATACGGGCGGCATCGCGCCGAACGTGGTGCAGGCCTATGCCCGCGTGCGCTATTCGATCCGCGCCATGGACCTTCAGGGGATGCTCGACCTCGTCGAGCGGGTGCACAAGATCGCCCAGGGTGCCGCCCTCATGACGGAGACCAGCGTCGAGATGCGCATCGTCAGCGCCGTCTCGAACACGCTCGGGAACACGCCGCTGGAACATGCCCTGCACAACGCCATGGAAGAGCTCGGAGCGCCACCCTTCGACGAGGCCGACCGTGACTTCGCCCGCAAGATCCGCGCAACCCTGTCGGACCAGGAGATTGCATCCGTGTACAAAGCCATCGGCCAGCCGAAGACCGATGCCCCTCTCGCCGATTTCCTGACGCCGCTCGACTCGCCGCGCAAACCCATGATCGGCTCGACCGATATCGGAGACGTGAGCTGGGTGGTGCCCACCGTTCAAGCGCACGCGCCGACGGTCGCCATTGGCACGCCGTTCCACACCTGGCAGGTCGTGGCCCAGGGCAAGATGCCGGCGGCGCACAAGGCGATGGTGCACGTCGCCAAGGCCATGGCAGCCACCGGCATGGCGGCGATCACCGATCCGTCCCTGATTGCCGCCGCCAAGGCCGATCTTGCGGAGAGGACGCGGGAAACCCCGTATGTGAGCCCGCTGCGCGAGGGCGTCGAACCGCCGCTGGATATGTCGCGCAACTGACCGAAGCGGCAGAATCCACCTTCGCGGGACTGGACAAACGAGGACCGAGCTCGGCCGGCTGGCTCACTTCGCTCCACCGGCCGTTCGCTTCGCCAGGATCATGGCCAAGGGATTGGGCTTCGCCTCGCCGATCCGGTGGAGCGTGTTACGGTCCTGATGGGCGAAAGGAACGTCCCGACCGTGCACCATCAACTCGGTATCGGTCACGTAGCTCCAGCTGCCATCGGGATGAAAGGTGATCGTGATCTTGTAGCTGTCCGTGCGAAACGCCTGCTCCAGGAACGTTGTCGAGCAGATGCCGTATTCGGTCTGTCCGCGGGTTGCCGTCACGACGATCTCGTCCGCATCGGGCGCCGCCCGGCCGGCCGCGATGGCGACCTGCCCGCGCGGGATAGCGACGGTCTGCATGACGAGACCGGTGGCCGGCTCCCATAACCAGTAGCCGACCTGATCGTGGAAGGTGATGTCCTCCTCCTCGGTCGTGATGTGGATGTGGTAGCGCAGGCCGTAGAGCAGTTGCGGCCCGTTCGCCTGCGGGTCGATCGCCTGGAAGTCGATGGTCTCGATGAACACGCGCCGCTCCGGGCCCTCCGCCTTGGGGTTGAGGTCCACGCCCTTGCGCGCGCGCCAGCGCCCTGCCAGCCGCCGCAAAGGTCCCAGGTTGTTCAGCGTTTCCGGATCGACGGTGCTGGGCTCCGTGAACACGTCCGTGAGGGTCGTCGTCAGCGAGGGAGTCATGGCGCAACCTTTCCGTTTTCCGGGCGAGAGACAAGCATGCGCCCCATCGATGGGCCGCCATCTGCGGCGGCGCCTCTGCGACAGCGGCATTCAGGGAAGCATCATAAGGCTGATAACATGCTTGCCAACAATGGCCCGACCGGCGCCCGGTTGGCTCAGACGACCTCCTTCGCGTGGCCCTTCAGTGTCACCGGGATCATCAGGTAGCGCACACCGTTGGCCTCGGCGGGCGGAAACTTGCCGGCGCGGATATTGGTCTGGATCGAGGGCAGCAGGAGGCGCGGCGCCGCGAGCTTGGCGTCTCGCGCCTGGCGCATGGCCACGAATGCATCCTCCGTGACGCCATCCTTCAGGTGCACATTGTTCCGCTCCTCGGCGACCGTGGTCTCCCAGGCATAGCTGTCACGGCCCGGCGCCTTGTAGTCGTGGCACATGAACAGGCGCGTCTCGGGTGGAAGCGCAAGAATCCGCTTGATCGAGCGGTAGAGCTTGCGCGCGTCGCCGCCTGGAAAGTCGGCCCGTGCCGTGCCGTAGTCCGGCATGAACATCGTGTCGCCGACGAACACCGCGTCCTCGATCTTGTACGCGATGTCGGCCGGCGTATGACCGGGCGTATGCAGGACCTCCACGTCGAGTTCGCCGATCTTGAAACGCTCGCCGTCCTTGAACAGGTGGTCAAAGTCGCGGCCGCTGGTGTCCAGGTCCGTGGCATTGAAGATGGGACGGAAGATCCGCTGCACCTCGGTGATGTGTTCGCCGATGCCGATCTTCGCTCCCGTCCGGGCCTTGATGTAGGGCGCGCCGGACAGGTGATCGGCATGGGCGTGGGTCTCGAGTGCCCACTCGATCGTGTAGCCCGCCTCCTCGGCAGCCTTCAGCACCGCCTCGACGGAGCGCGTGTCGACCGTGCCGGAGTTGTGATCGTAGTCAAAGACAGGATCGATGATCACTGCTTTCCTGGTCGCCGGATCAGCCACGAGATAGCTCACGGTATAGGTGGGCTCGTCGAAGAACGCCCGGATGACGGGTTGGGCTGACATGATCTGAACCTCCTCGATGGCTCGTTTGATATTGACAATATATAAGATATATCTAAATAAGCAATATCTAATTTAACAGAAGCTCAAACCGCCGGAGCAGCTCCCTATAGCCCTTATCAGGGCAAGGATCTGGTGCCGGCTCAGGCAAAATAATGACGCTATCGCTTTTCCAAAGCGCCCTCGGACTGGCCTCAGGGTCACTCGTCGGCTTTACGCTCGGCCTCGTCGGCGGAGGCGGGTCGATCCTGGCCGTGCCGCTGCTGGTCTACCTGGTGGGTGTCACGAACCCGCACGTGGCGATCGGCACCAGCGCGGTGGCCGTGGCGGCCAATGCGGCCATCAATCTCGGCACCCATGCCCGCGCGCGAAACGTGAAATGGCGTTGCGCCCTGGTGTTCACGGTTGCCGGCATCGTCGGTGCCCTCAGCGGCTCGACGCTGGGCAAAATGGTCGACGGCCAGAAGCTTCTCGCTCTCTTCGCCGTGCTGATGATGGTGGTCGGAGCCCTGATGCTGCGCAAGCGCTCCGGCGAGGGCGAGGAGAGCGTCCGTCTCGGCCGGGAGAACTTTTTCAAGCTGGTCGGCATCGGCCTCGCGACCGGCGCCCTTTCAGGCTTCTTCGGGATCGGCGGCGGATTCCTGATCGTGCCGGGGCTGATCCTGGCGACCGGAATGCCGATCCTCTACGCGGTCGGCTCCTCGCTCGTGGCGGTGACCGGCTTCGGCCTGACCACCGCGGCGAACTATGCCTTCTCGGGTCTGGTCGACTGGACCCTCGCCTCCCTGTTCATCGGCGGCGGCATCCTCGGCGGGCTGCTCGGCGCAAGCCTCGCATCTAAGCTCGCGAACAGGAAAGGTGCGCTCAACACCGTCTTTGCCGGACTGATCTTCGTGGTCGCCATCTACATGCTGGTCCGAAGCCTCAACCTTCTGTGAGGTGACGGAGCGTCGTCCGCAGTGCTCAAACCAACAGGAGATGATCCATGCCATTCGCCAAGCTCACGGATAACCTCTCGGTTGCGCCCCAGCTGAGTCCCGAGGACCTGCAGAAAGCCGCCGCCGCGGGCTTCCGGTCCATCATCAACAACCGCCCGGATGGCGAAGCCCCGGACCAGCCCTTGAGCGACACGCTCGCGGCGACCGCGCAACGCCTCGGCCTCGCCTACCGGCATATCCCGGTCGTTCCCGGCCAGCTGTCGCCTGAGCAGGTCGAGGGGTTCAAGGAGGCCCTCACGGCAGCTGACGGGCCGACCCTGGCCTTCTGCCGGACCGGCACCCGGTCGACCAGTCTGTGGGCCCTCGCTTCGGCCCGCCACCTTGCCCCCGATGTCATTCTACGGGCGGCAGCGGCGGCCGGATACAATCTGGAGGCCCTGCGCCCTCAGATCGAAGCGGCCTCGCGCAACTGATCGGCGGATGCCGGATAGCCACGTCCACCAAGCATCCGGCTAGGCTTCGCCCCCCAGAATGCTGGCTGGGTAAGGGCGGCGGGAACCATCACGCACCCGCCGATCCTTGACTTAGATCAACTTACGTCCGATATTTCAGAAAATTCTGAAATTTCAGGACACGTCGTGAACCTCCCTCCCCTCGTCCAGACCTTTGTGCTCCATTTCGGCGAAATGGGCTCCCGCTGGGGCATCAACCGCACGGTCGGGCAGATCTACGCCCTGTTGTACCTCTCCAAGGAGCCTCTGAACGCCGAGGACATCGTCGAGCGGCTTGGCGTCTCCCGCTCCAACGTCAGCATGGGGCTGAAGGAATTGCAGGCCTGGAACCTGGTGCGGCTCCAGCACAAGCCCGGCGACCGGCGCGACTACTTCGCCACGCCCGACGACATCTGGCAGATCGTGCGCACCCTGGTGGAGGAACGCAAGAAGCGCGAGATCGACCCGACCATGACCCTCCTGCGCGAGGTGCTCATGCAGGAGCCCGCGAGCGCCGAGGAACGCCATGCGCAGGAGCGCATGCGCGAGATGCACGACCTCTTCGAACTTCTGACCGGCTGGTACGCCGATGTGCAGCGGCTCGATACCGAGCGCCTCGTCCAGCTCCTGACGCTCGGCTCGAAGGTGCAGAAAATCCTGGAGATGAAGGACCGTCTCTTCGTCGTGCCCGGATCGAGGAAGAGTCGCCGCGAAGACCCCAAGGAAAAGTAGAAATGTTCGATCAGTTCGACGCGCTGCTCCTGGCGCGGTTCCAATTCGCGTTCACCGTTTCCTTCCACTTCATCTTTCCCTCGTTCTCCATCGGGCTTGCGAGCTATCTCGCCGTGCTGGAGGGGCTGTGGCTCTGGACCGGGCGCGAGGTCTATCTCAACCTGTTCAAGTACTGGCTCAAGATCTTCGCCCTCGCCTTCGCCATGGGCGTGGTCTCCGGCATCGTCATGTCTTACCAGTTCGGCACCAACTGGGCCGTGTTCTCCGACAAGGCCGGACCGGTCATAGGTCCGCTGATGGCCTATGAGGTCATGACCGCGTTCTTTCTGGAGGCAGGCTTCCTCGGCATCATGCTGTTTGGCATGGGACGCGTGGGCCACAAGCTGCACTTCGCCGCCACGCTCGCGGTTGCGGTCGGCACCTTCATCTCGGCCTTCTGGATCCTGTCCGCCAACTCGTGGATGCAGACGCCCGTCGGCTACGCCATCAACGAGGCCGGCCAATTCGTGCCGGAGGATTGGTGGGCGATCATCTTCAATCCGTCCTTCCCCTATCGCCTCGTCCATACAGTCTTCGCCGCGTACCTCACCACCACCCTGGTGGTCGGCGGGGTCGGCGCCTGGCATCTGCTGCGCGAGCGCACCAACAAGGGCGCCCGGGTGATGTTCTCCATGGCCATGGGCATGGTGGCCGTCGTGGCACCGCTCCAGATCCTGGCCGGGGACATGCACGGCCTCAACACCCTCGAGCACCAGCCCGCCAAGGTCATGGCCATGGAAGGGCACTTCCAGAGTCACCCCGAGGGCGCGCCCCTGATCCTGTTCGGCCTTCCCGATCAGGAAGCCGGCACGGTGCGCCATGCCATCGAGATCCCGAAAGCGTCCTCGCTCATCCTCAAGCATGACCTGAACGCGCCCCTGAACGGGCTCGACACCATCGACCGCGCCGACTGGCCCTACGTGCCGGTGGTGTTCTGGTCGTTCCGCATCATGGTGGGCCTCGGCTTCGCGATGCTCGGCCTCGCGGCGCTCAGCCTTTTCGCCCGCTGGCGCGGAAGGCTCTACGACTGGCGTCTGCTGCACCGGCTGGCGCTGGCGATGGGGCCTTCCGGCTTCGTCGCCGTCATCGCCGGCTGGGTCACGACCGAGGTCGGCCGCCAGCCCTTCACCGTCTACGGCCTGCTCAGGACGGCCGTCTCGGCCTCGCCGCTCGAAGCCCCGGCCGTGGCTGCCTCGCTGCTGACCTTCATCGTCGTGTACTTCATCGTGTTCGGGGCAGGCACCGGATATATCCTCAAGCTCATGGGCAAGCCACCGCATCCGGGCGAGACCGGGCCCGAGGCGGGGCGCGATCCGATCCGCACCGCCGGCATCACGCCGGCTCCGGCCGTCAGCCCGGCCCGTACCCTCGGCGCGAAGGCGTAACCCATGGCGGCCCTTCTCGATCTCCCCACCCTCTGGGCCTTCATCATCGCGTTCGCGGTCTTCGCCTACGTGGTGATGGACGGGTTCGATCTCGGCATCGGCATCCTGTTTCCGTTCTTCAGCCCGGGACCGGAACGCGACAGCGCCATGAACTCGGTCGCGCCGGTCTGGGACGGCAACGAGACCTGGCTCGTGCTCGGCGGTGGTGGCCTGATGGCGGCCTTTCCGCTGGCTTATGCGATCATCCTGCCCGCCCTCTATGCGCCGATCATCGCCATGGTGCTGGCGCTGATCTTCCGTGGCGTCGCCTTCGAGTTCCGCTGGCGCGACCCCGGCCACCGCCGCTGCTGGGACTTCGCCTTCACGACGGGCTCGGCGGCGGCCACGCTGGCCCAGGGCATCACGCTCGGCGCGCTCCTCCAGGGCATTGCGGTCGAGGGCCGCTCCTATGCCGGCGGCTAGTGGGATTGGCTGACGCCGTTCAGCCTGCTGGTCGGATTCAGCCTCGTGATCGGCTATGCGCTGCTCGGCGCGACCTGGCTCGTCATGAAGACCGAAGGCGCCGTCCAGGACCACAGCTTCCGCCTGGCTGGCAAGCTCGCCATCGGCCTGATCGTCTGCATCGGGATCGTGAGCGCCGCGACGCCGTTCCTGAGCGGCGCCTATTACGAGCGCTGGTTCGCCTGGCCGCAGGTCCTGTTCACCGCCCAGATGCCGCTGCTCGTCGGCCTCTGCTCCGGGGCACTGCTGGTAAGCCTGGTGCGCCGCTGGGAGTACTGGCCGTTCCTGCTGACGCTGGGGCTATTCGCCCTCTGCCTCGTCGGCCTGGGCATCAGCATGTTTCCCCACGTGGTGCCGAACGCCGTCACCATCCACGAAGCCGCTGCGCCCCATGCCAGCCTTCAGTTCATGCTGGTCGGCGCGAGCGTGCTGATCCCGATCATCCTCGCCTATACCGGGTACGCCTATTGGGTGTTCCGCGGCAAGACGGGGCACGAGGGATATCACTGATGGGCAACGACATCGAACGGGGCTCCGCTCTCAGACAATGGCTGTGGTTCGCCGGCCTCTGGGCCGCAGGTGTCGGCACGACCGGGGCCATCAGCCTGATCCTCAGGTTATGGCTGACGGGTTAATCGGTGGAAATCCAGCCATCATAGGTTCAGCCATCCACCTGCGAGACTTCGCGGCGAAAGGAAGCCTGCGGCCAATCGGCGGGCGCGAGGCGGAAGATCGCCATGCCGACGATCATGGCGGCGACGAAGACGAAGACCTGCCACGGACCGAAGGTCAGCCCGACCAGGGCCGGGCCCGGGCAGAAGCCGACGAGGCCCCAGCCGATTCCGAACAGGGCCGCTCCGCCAATCAGCCGCACCTCGAGATCGCGCCGGGTCGGGATCTCGAGGTGCGGCGCCAGCACGGGCACGCCGCGTCGCCTCGCGACAAGGGTGCCCAGCGCCGACACCGCAATGGCACCGCCCATGACCAGAGCAAGGCTCGGGTCCCAGCGGCCGAAGATGTCGAGGAAGCCGAGCACCTTGGCTGGGTTGACCATCTGCGAAACGATCAGTCCGAGGCCGAACAGCAGGCCGGACGCGAAGGCGGACAGGATCAGGGGCATGGCTTACATCCCGATGACGTGACGGGCGAGGAAGACCGTGGTGACGGCAGTGGCCATGAAAACGAGCGTCGCCACGATGGAGCGCGACGAGCCGCGACCGATGCCGCAGACGCCGTGGCCACTGGTGCAGCCCGCCCCCAGACGCGTGCCGAACCCGACGATCAATCCCGCCACGATCAGCAGAGGCAGGGATGCATGGAGCTCGACAGGCGGCAGCGTGCCGCCGGCCATGACGTAGACGGGAGCCGAGACGAACATCCCGACCAGGAAGGCGAGGCGCCAGCCGACATGACCGCGCTCGGGCGGGATCAGGCCGCCCAGGATGCCGCTAATGCCCGCGACACGCCCGTTCAGCACCAGGAACAGGGCCGCCGACGTTCCGATCAAAAGGCCGCCGATCAGCGCCGACCAGGGTGTGAAGGTGTCCATGACTGCCTCCGATCAGGCCGGTTTGCCCATCTTGGCCTGCTTGCAATATAGCTCGTAGAGAACGCCGAAGAGCTGCTCGATGCGAGGGTCGGCGATGCGGTACCAGATCGTCTGGCTCTCGCGCCGGGTCGCGACGATGCCCTCGTCCCGCATCTTGGCCAGATGCTGCGACAGGGCCGATTGCGACAGCCCGACCGCCTCGACAAGCGAGCTGACATTCGCCTCGCCCCATCCCACCAGCTTGCACAGGATCATCAGCCGGCGTTCGTTGGCGAGCGCCCGCAGAATGTCCGCGACTTCGGTCGCCTTCCGTTCAAACGTCTCGAGATCGAGTTCCAACCTGGGCATCCTCATACCTGTTTCGATGAGATTATCCTAATTTAGAACTTACTTATAAATATGCAAGGCTTATCTGAACGTCCATCCGTGGCAGGAGGAGATATGCCGTCAAGATCGCTCTCCTGGCCGATAATAGGTTGACGGCGGCGACCGGCACGCCCAAACCGCACGCACTCCGCGGACAGGCCGCTCCTCACCCGAACCGCACGATGCTGCTTCGCCCTCGCCTTCCAGCGCTCCCGAATATCCGCAAGCCGACAGGCTCGTTCCGTCTGGTCGGGCTCGCCATCGTGATCGGCATCCTGACCGGGCTGATGGTGGCGATCGTGCAGCAATTCGTTGTCTTCGCGCAGCGCGCCATGCTCGGCTTTGCCGCCGAGCGGCGAGTCGCCCTTCCGGACCATGCCTCCTTCCTGAGGATCGCCCTGGCCTTGGCCTGCAGCGCGTTCCTCGTCACTCTGCTGTCGCATCTGATCGCGCGCTGGAAGACCAAGGAGCCCATCGACGCGGTCGAGGCGAACGCCCTCAACGGGGGCAGGATGGGCTGGTACGACGCCACAGGGGTCGTGATCCCCATCCTCGCCTCGGTCTGCTTCGGAGCCTCGGTCGGCATCGAGGCTGCCGTCACCCAGCTCGGGGCCGTGCTCGCCAGCCGGCTGGGACGGCGGCTGAACCGGCCGCGCTCCGACCTGCGCCTGCTGGTGGCGGTCGGCGCCGCAGCCGCCATCGCGGCCGCCTATCGGGCGCCGATCGCCGGCATGCTCTACGCCTATGAGCTGCTGCTGGGGACCTTCTCCCGCCGGACCCTGGCGCCGATCGGGCTCGGCGCCATCGCGGCCGTGATCACTATCTGGCTGCTCCTGGGACAGGTGCGGCCCTTCAGCCTCGAGACCGGTCCCGGCACATCCTGGTCCGACTACCCGCTGGCCGTCCTGATCGGGGTCATCGCGGCGTTCGCCGGCATCGTGGTCATGTTGTTGGTCTCGGCGATCGAGCGCCTCCTCAAGCGCTACCTGAAGGACGAGATCCTGCGCCGGTTGTCGGCCGCCCTTCTCCTCACGGCGTTGGCGACCCGCTTCCCGGCCGTTCTGGGAAGCGGGCATGCGGCCATCGAGCATGCCGTGTCCGGCGACATCGCCGGCCGCCATGCCCTTGGCCTGCTCGCCGCGAAAGGACTGGCCTCCGCCGCCAGCCTCGGAGCCGGTTTCCGCGGCGGCCTGTTCGGCGCCTCGCTCATGATCGGCGCCCTGCTGGGGCAGGTGCTGGCCTGGGTATTGACCCTCATCCCGGGCGCTCCGGCCTGGAGCCCGGCCCTGTGCGCGGTGATCGGCATGGCCTCGGTCGGCGCGAGCGTGATTGGCAGCCCGCTCGCGATGATCTTCCTCGTTCTCGAGACCACCGGGGATTTCGATGCCACCATCGTGGTGGCGATTGGGGCGCTGACCGCATCGTTCCTCACGGACCGCCTGTTCGGCTACTCGTTCGCAACCTGGCGCTTCCAGCAACGCGGGCTCGCCATCGAGGGCGGTCACGATATCTCGCGCCTGGAAGCCGCCGCGATCGGAGAGATCATCAAGCCGCCGAAGCGGGCGGTGATGGCCAATGCCAGCCTGGAGGAGGTCCACCGGGCATTGTCGACGGCAGGCGCGCGAGGCACGGCCGTCTATGCGGTGGACGGAACCTTCCTCGGCCTGATCGATCCGCGCCTCGTCGAGACGATCGAGGCCGAGAGCGTCGATCTGCCGGTGGTGGCCGCGGAGCTGGTTTACGAGTCCGGTCCGATCGTGACGCCCGCCGCATCCCTGGCGGAGGTGCTCGACATTTTCCGCAGCGACGATCGGGCCACGCTGGCCGTGGTCGGGTTCGAGGACCGCAACAAGATCGTCGGCTGCATCCGCGCCCGGGATGCGTTTGCGCTGGCATCCTCACTTCTCGACACCCAGCGCCGGGAAGATCTCGGAGTTGGAAGCTGGAAATAACCTGAACCATGGCACATCGCCACGGAGAGTGCGGTCGCTATCAGGGCCGCCAGGGAGAAGGACGAACAATCCCTCGAGACCCGCCACAGGCTGATGGCGGGAACGGTGTCGTGAAGCGAAGGCGATAAGGTCGCCCCGCGTCATCCAGAACAGGATCGATTGCGCACCTCTTCGAAGCCGTCAGACGGAGCAGGTTGAGCAAGGTCAAGGACGCGTCTCGGAGATTACATAAAATTTCACGAGGTACTCGCGCCACTCTGCCATTCGATCCGGCGCGCTGCTCCTCCAGTCCAATGGACCGGACTCATAAGGAGAAACCGCCATGAAGACATCCCTTCTCGCCGCCGCCCTGATCGGCATCGCCGGACCTGCTCTGGCCCAGGCCACGGCTCCTGCGCCACATCAGACGCCTTCTACCCAGTCCGGAGAGCAATCGTCCATGACTCGGATGCCGATGGACCAGATGATGGGCCGGGGCATGATGCAGAGCCGGCGGATGATGCCCTATGGTATGATGGGCCGGTTCTCGCCCGAGGACATGAGCGCCTTCATCGATGCCCACATTGCCGCGATCCACGCCGGCCTGAAGTTTTCGGCCGACCAGGAGAAGCTTTGGCCTCCCGTCGAAACCGCGATCCGGAACCTTGCCACTCTTCACGCCGGCCATATGCAGGCCATGAGCCAGGCGCGGGAAACGATGGCAAGCGACCCGGTCGGATGGGTCCGCGCGATGGCTGACCGGATGAGTCAGGGCGGGGACGCGATGCGCAAGCTCGCGGATGCCGCATCGCCGCTCTACGCTACGCTCGACGAGGGCCAGAAGCGCCGGCTGCAAGTGCTCGTGCACATGGGAGGCAGGCCCATGATGGGACCAGGGATGATGGGGCAGGGAATGATGGGTCCCGGCAGCGCCATGATGCCCGGCGGATCCGACGATGACGACGACAGCGGCGGCGACACTCAGGACAATCGCTGACGTTCTGGTCCGTCCGGATTCGATGCAATGAGGTGCTCGGCTGTTGGCTCCTCCGCCTGACGATGCGATCCCAGAAGGGATTTAGAGCACTCACGACGCCGCGCCAGCATCGCGACGGTCGGGTGGAGAATCACGCAGCGAGACCAGGCGAAGACGGCATCCTCGATCATGGCGATAAAAGATGTTAGCGCGCTACGAGGGCATACGCCTGCTCCGAAGCCTCCCTGCGGGCTCGTCCGGATTCGTGAACAAGTAGGCCTGCTACGAACCCTGCGACCTCTATGACACTCGACGCGAATAGGGTACCCCCCTATATGATCTGTGTCGTCATCATACAGGGGCCGCATGTCCCACACGGTCAAGGAAAAGACGAAGCTTCTCGCTCGGGTCCGCCGGATCAAGGGCCAGGTCGAGGCCGTCGAGCGGGCACTCGAGGCCGAACTCGGCTGCGCCGACGTGCTGATGCTGGTCGCCTCCGTGCGCGGGGCCGTGAACGGCCTGACCGTCGAGCTGATGGAGGACCACATCCGCAACCACGTAGTCGACCCGGCGCATGAGCGGGATCCGGAGCGCGCCAAGGGCGCGGCCGAACTCATCGACGTGGTCCGCACCTATCTGAAGTGATCCGATCCCTGGCGGCTGGGAGGACGATTGCAGCCGCAAGACATTGCTGGAACACCGATGCCCGATATTGCTCAACTTCTTCAGTCCGGCGGCAATGGCTGGCTGTACCTGCCGTTTGCCGTCCTGCTCGGCGCCCTGCACGGGCTGGAGCCCGGCCACTCCAAGACCATGATGGCCGCCTACATCGTGGCGATCCGCGGCACCATCGGACAGGCCGTCCTTCTCGGCGTCTGCGCCGCCCTCTCCCACTCGCTCGTGGTCTGGGTCATGGCCATGCTCGGCCTGTCGCTCGGACGTGACATTCTGAACTCGCACTTCGAGGCTTGGCTGCTGATCGCGTCGGGCATCATCATCATCGGCATCGCCGCCTGGATGGTCTGGCGCACGGGCCGGAGCATAGGTTGGTTCCGGCAACATCGTCATGGCCATCACTATGATCATCACCATGACGAGGTCAGGACCATCGACACCGGACACGGTATCGTGGAGCTGTCGATCCTCGAGGACGGCGTGCCGCCGCGCTGGCGCTTGCGTACCGTGAGCGGAAGCGCGTGGAGCGCCGAAGATGTGCTGGTCGAGACCGATCGTGGTGACGGCTCGGGCGAGCGCTTCACCTTCGTCGAGCGGGACGGCCATCTCGAATCCGCTGGAGAAATCCCTGAGCCTCATGCATTCACGGTCCGTGTGCGGCTGTCGCACGGCAACCATGCCCATTTCTACACGGTCACCTTCGCCGAACACGAGCATGGGCATCATCACCATGCCGAGAATGACGAGGACGCGCATGAGAGTGAGCACGCCGAGCAGATCGCACGCCAGCTCGCAGCCAACGGCGGCAACGTCACCACGGGTCAGATCGCGCTCTTCGGCATCACGGGCGGTCTGATCCCCTGCCCGGCTTCGATCACCGTGCTGCTGATCTGCCTTCAGCTCGGCCAGTTCACGCTAGGAGCCGCGACGGTCGCGGCTTTCAGCCTGGGGCTTGCGATCACCATGGTGTCCATCGGCGTCGCCGCCGCCTGGGGTGTGCGGCACGCGTCGAAGCGCATCAACCTGTCGGATCGCCTGCTCCGGCGCCTGCCGCTGGCCTCGGCCGGTCTCGTGGGGATCCTCGGCGCGATCATGCTGGTGCAGGGCTTCATTGATCTTGCCGCCCCTGCCACTGCGTTGTCCTAAGCAATGACAGACGGCTAGCTGCGATCGGAATCCTCAGGGCTCCAGCAAGGCCTGATGAATGGGCTGATGGCCGGGCAAGACAGATCAAGACGCAGCGATCAACGCAGCGCCGTCGCGAGCGATCACCTTCCCGGCCTTCATCACCATCTTGCGCGGGCGACGGCTGACGACGGCCTCGGCTAAGGTTTCGCCGTCAAGCAGAACCAGATCCGCCCTGCAGCCGGGCTCCAGCCCATAACCGTCAAGACCCATCATTCGCGCGCCGCCGTAGGTGCAGGTGTCGAGAGCCAGCGCGACCTCATCGTCGCGACGCAGGTTGTTGCGCAACCCGACGAGGACAGCCCGCTCCAGCATGTCCGGATTGTTGTAAGGCCCCCAGGTGTCGCGCACCCCATCGGAGCCGGCTGCGACAACGATGCCCGCCTCCATCAGCCGCTTGACGGCAGGCGCCGGCCTCGAGGCAGGCGCCGTCGTCAGGATGTGGATCTGCGCTTGAGCCAGCGCATCGATCAGTGCTGCCACATAATCCTGATCGGTCATGCCGAGGCAGAACGCATGGCTGATCGTGACCTTGCCCTGCAGGCCCAGGGCCTTCGTGCGCTCGATGATGAGCTCCATGGAGAACGCACCCAGCTCCGCCGGTTCATGGAGATGAATATCGACCGGAACGGCATAGCGTTCAGCGAGGCCGAAGACCACATCGAGATTCCCCTTCGGGTCGCGATCGATCCCGCTAGGGTCGAGCCCGCCGACAACCTGGGCGCCAAGCTGAAGCGCCTTTTCCATGAGTTCGACGGTGCCGGGCCGGACGAGCATGCCGCTCTGCGGGAACGCGACGAGTTCGATGTCGACAAGGTCCCGATAGCGTTCGCGGGTTTCGAGAACGCCCTCGATGCCCGCCACGCCGACCTCCGTATCCACGTCCACGTGGGTCCGGATATGCGTCGTGCCGAGGGAGGCTGCGAGCACGGCCTGCCGGGCGGACTGACGGGCGGGATCGATGCCCAGAACGCGCCGCTGCATCCGCTCGTTGTCGATCTTGTCGGTGAGGCGCGGCCCGACCTCGTTGCGATACCAGCCCATGCCGAGGAGCGTCTTGTCCATATGCGTATGGGCCTCGACGAGCCCGGGGATCAGGATGGCCCCGCCGCCATCCAGGGTCTCCGCGCCCTCCGGAACATCCTCGCCATAGCCTGCGATCCGTCCGTCGCGGATCGTCACCGAGGTCGTCTCTCCTCCCATCGGGCGTACATTGCGGATCACCAGGCTATGCATCAGCATCCTCGCTTCTCAGGACTCATCCAGGGCAACACAGTCGGGAAGCATTGCCATTCCATGATATTTGTATACAATCATGCATACAGAACGCCAGCAAAAATCCGCCCTTCCTGAGCGATCAGTTTTGTGGAACATAGTTCGTCCCCTGAGTTCCCTTGCATAACCCAATGAACACCCCCGTCAGAAATCCCAAATCAGCCGCCGGCACCCGAGGCGATTCCGTTTACGCCGGACTTCGCCGTGCAATCATCGAGCAGGCGCTGATGCCCGGGGACAAGCTGACCGAGGATGTCATCGGCGAGCGGTTCGGCGTCAGCCGGACGATCGTCCGGACCGTTCTCGCGCGTCTCCATGCCGAGGGCCTCGTCGACATGCAGCCGAACAAGGGCGCCACCATCGCGCAGCCGAGCCTGTCGGAAGCGCAGGACGTTTTCGAGACGCGCATGTGCCTTGAACGCCAAGTCCTTGTCCGTCTTGCTGAAAAGATCACTGGCGACGACATCGAACGCCTTCAGCGCCATGTGAATCTGGAGGCAAAAGCCAACGCGCACGATGGACCAGCCGCCATTCGTCTGGCGGGAGAATTCCATATTCTGCTGGCTTCCCTCTCCGGCAACAAGGTCCTTGCACGGTATGTCGACGAGATGGTTTCGCGCTGCTCGTTGATCCTGGCGCTCTACAGCCGGCCACACTCCTCGGATTGCTCAGTCCATGAGCATCAGCAGATCATCGATGCTCTCCAGTCCCGGAACAGCCAAGCCGCCATCGACGCCATGGACCACCATCTCAAGGCGGTGACGGATCGGGCGCTCCTGTCCTCCAACTCCGACAAGCAGCGGGACATCCGGTCCATCCTCGACCGCTACGCTTCCTGACAGCAGGATCTGACGCGCTCCAACCGATCCATCAATCCCGGAGCGACCTTCGGAAGCGGACGGTCCTGCCTGCGGCTGCGTAATTTCTCGCACCTGAATGACGAAAATTCAGTCAGTCGCGGAATTGACGGCCTATTTTTTGTATGCAATTTTTTTCTCCATTGTATCCAATAAAGAATCCATTCCAGAGGATCTGTGGAGGTCAAACATGAAAGTCAGACTTGCGACCGGCCTGGCCGTCGCCGTCGGCGCCCTGATGGGCATGCCGGCAGAGGCCAAGACCCTGAGGTGGGCCTCGCCCACGGACATCACGACGCTCGATCCCTATGCGCATACGGAGAGCTTCACCACGAGCATGCTGCACCACGTCTTCGACCCTCTGGTACGCCGCGGTCGAAATCTGGAGCTCGAGCCTGCACTGGCCGTGAGCTGGAAGACGGTGAAGCCCGATACCTGGCGTTTCGAGCTGCGCCGAAACGTGAAATTCCACAATGGCAATCCGTTCACCGCTGACGATGTGGTCGCCTCCATCACCCGCATCCTCGATCCCGGCGCCCGGGCTCGCGGCAACCTCGCGACCGTGGTCAGAGCGGAGAAGGTCGACGACTTCACGGTCGACATCGTCACGCAAGGGCCCTACCCGCTTCTCCTCAACGACCTCGCCGGGATCTACATCCTCGACAAGGAATGGATGGAGGCCAACGGAGCCCTGAAACCGGGCAACATCGCGACCGGCGTCACGACCGCAGCTTCGACCACTGCCATCGGCACCGGCCCCTTCAAGGTGGAATCGTACAAGCCGGATGCGGGGACGACCTTCGTGGTGAACCCGGACTGGTGGGACAAGCCCCAGCACAATCTCACCCGTATCGAATTCAAGCCGGTGAAGTCGGACGCGACCCGCGTCGCCGCCCTGCTGTCGGGCGAGCTGGATCTGATCGCGCCCGCGCCTCTCCAGGACCTCCAGCGGATTTCCTCCTCTCAAGGCTTTAAGGTCATCGAGGAGCCGTCCCTGCGCCTGATCATGCTGTCGCTCAATCTTCGCCCCGAGCTGAAGGCGATGCCCGGCCAGAAGAACCCTCTGCTCGACGTCAAGGTGCGCCAGGCCATGTGGCATGCCATCGACATGGAGACGATCAAGAAGCGCGTGATGCGCGACAAGTCTCGCAATACCGGCACGCTCGTCGCACCGCCCGTTCCGGGCTACGCGAAGGAGAACGATGCGCCGCTGGCTTTCGATCCGAACAAGGCCAAGCAGCTCTTGACGGAGGCCGGTTATCCGAACGGCTTCAAGACCAAGCTGAATTGCCCGAACGACCGCTACATCAACGACGAGCAGACCTGCGTGGCCATCGCTTCCATGTGGGCGAAGGTCGGTATCCAGGCGGACCTCCAGACCGAATCCCGCGCGACCTACTTCCCGCGCCAGGATCGCGGCGAATTCGATGTGTCCATGGTGGGCTGGGCAACCCTCCCGCCCATGGACGGCTTCAGCGTTCTCTCCTCCCTGCTCACCGAGCAGAAGGACGGTTACGGCGGCTCTAACGCGGGCACCTACAGCAATCCGAAGATCGAGGAATTGACCCGCAAGGCTGCCGTCGAGCTCGACGAGACCAAGCGCCGCGCCATGCTGGCGGAAGCGCTCAAGGTCGCACGGGACACCGTCGCCTATATCCCGCTCCACCAGCAGCCTGTGGCCTGGGCCGTCCGCGACGGCGTCGACGTTCCGCAGTTTCCGGACGAGTACGTCCGCCTGTGGTTCGCGACCGTCAAGTAAACCCGCAGCAGGAGACGGGCGGCTCGCCTGATCTGGGCGGGCCGTCGAGGAAACACCCATGTTCAACGTCCTCATCTCCCGACTGGGCCAAGCCGCCCTCGTGATGCTCGTCGTATCGGCGGTGTCGTTCGTGATGTTCCGCTATGTCGGCGATCCCGTTGCGACCATGTCGCGTGAGAATGCCTCCGTGGAGGAGAAGGCCGACCTCCGGCGCTCGCTCGGCCTCGACCAGCCGCTGGTCGTTCAATACGGCCGCTTCCTGAGCCGCACCCTGACGGGCGACCTGGGCATCAGCTACCGCAACCAGCGCCCGGTCACGGAGCTCATCGCCGAACGGCTTCCCGCCACGCTGGAACTCGTGATCGTCGCAACGATCCTGTCGCTGGCGCTGGGCATTCCGCTCGGCGTGCTTTGCGCGCTCAAGCCTCACGGCATCGCCGCGCGACTGGTTCAGGCGCTCTCGCTTGTCGGCATATCGACCCCCACCTTCGTGACCGGAATCGTGCTCATTCTGGTCTTCGCCGTGTCTCTCGGCTGGCTGCCCTCATTCGGGCGCGGCCAGGTCGTGGATCTTGGATGGTGGTCGACAGGATTCCTGACGATCAGCGGCCTGAAGTCCCTGCTCCTTCCCGGCATCACGCTCGCCCTCTACCAGCTCACCCTCATCATGCGTCTGGTTCGGGCGGAGATGATCGACGTTCTGTCCAGCGACTACATCCGGTTTGCGAAAGCCCGCGGATTGCCGGCGCGATACATCCACTTCCGGCTCGCTCTGCGAAACGCCCTGATGCCCGTCATCACGGTCACGGGCCTTCAGATCGGCTCGCTCATCGCCTTCGCCATCGTGACGGAAACCGTCTTCCAATGGCCGGGCATGGGCCTCCTCTTCATCCAGGCCGTGAGCTTCGTCGATATTCCCGTCATGGCCGCCTACCTGCTCTTCGTCGGCCTGCTCTTCGTCCTCATCAATACCGTCGTCGATATTCTCTACGCGGTGGTCGATCCCCGCCTGCGCGCGAGGTCCACATGAAAACTCTCGCCTCCACTCCTGGCCTGTTCGTCCGACTGGGCGCTCCGGTATCGGTGATCATCGCCGCCATCCTCGCCCTGGTCCTCGTCGCTTGCGCATTGCTCGCCTCGTGGATCGCGCCCTACGATCCAACCGACCTTGCCTCGTTCGAACTGATCAATGCCGAGTTGCCACCCGCTTTCACAGCCGATGGCGATCCGAACTTTCTTCTCGGAACGGACAATCAGGGCCGCGACCTGCTTTCCGCCATGCTCTACGGTGCACGCGTGTCCATCGCCATCGGCGGCGGCGCGGTCCTGCTCGCAGCAACCCTCGGCGTCACGCTGGGTCTTCTCGCCGGCTATTTCGGCGGCAGGGTCGATGCCCTGATCATGCGGGTCGCCGACGTGATCCTCAGTTTCCCCACGATCCTGCTCGCGCTTCTGGTCAGCGGCATCGCACGGGCGCTTTTCCCCGGAGCGGCAACGGCCCAATGGGCGCCCCTCATCCTGATCTGCGCCATCGCCATCCATGAATGGGTGCAATATGCCCGGACTGTGCGGGCCGCCACCATGGTCGAGACGGCGAAGGATTATGTCCGCGCCGCCAAGGTGATCGGCCTGCCACCGCGACGGATCATGCTGCGGCACATCCTGCCGAACGTGATGAGCCCGGTCCTGGTCATCTCCACGATCAATCTTGCAGCCGCCGTGCTCACCGAGGCGACCCTGTCCTTCCTCGGGGTCGGCATGCCTCCCACCTACCCCTCGCTCGGCACGCTCATCCGCATCGGCAACGAGTTCGTGTTCTCGGGCATATGGTGGATCGCCCTCTTCCCGGCGCTTGCCCTCGTGATCCTCGTCCTTTCCGTCAACATCGTCGGCGACTGGCTTCGTGATCGCTTCAATCCCAAGCTGAGGGTGAAACGATGACCGTGCAATCCACACCCGTTCTCGCCATCGATGATCTACGCGTCGAATATCCCCTCGCCAACGGGAGCGTCTTCACCGCCGTCGAAAACGCCTCTCTCGTGATCCACCCAGGCGAGATCCATGCCCTCGTGGGCGAATCCGGCGCCGGCAAGACGACCATCGGCAACACCGTGATGGGGCTTCTCGAGAAGCCTGGTCGCATCGCGGCCGGCAACATCCATATCGATGGCAAGCGGTTCGATGCCGTCAGAGGCTCGGCGGAGGGCATCGTTCTCGGTCGCGATGTCGGTGCGGTGTTTCAGGATCCGATGACGAGCCTGAACCCGCTCTTCACCATCGAGAGCCAGCTTACGGAAGCGATGCGCTTTCACCTCAGGCTCGGCAAGACGGCCGCCCGAGCCCGTGCGCTGGAACTGCTCGAAGCCGTCGGAATTCCCGAGCCGCGTCGACGTCTCAAGGCCTATCCCCATCAATTGTCCGGGGGCCAGCGCCAGCGTGTCGTGATTGCGGCCGCCCTGTCCTGCAATCCCAAGCTCGTGGTGGCCGACGAGCCGACGACGGCGCTCGACGTGTCGGTTCAGGCACAAATCCTCAAGCTGCTGCGCGATTTGGCGGACAGTCGCGGGATCGGCATCCTGCTCGTCACCCACAACATGGGTGTCGTCGCCCAGATCGCCGATCGCGTCACGATCATGCATCGAGGCAAGGTCGTGGAAACGGGGAAGACGGAAGAGGTTCTGCGCCGCCCCAAAGCCGCTTATGCGAAGGCATTGATCGGAGCGGTCCCTCGGATCGATCAGCGACTCGACCGTTTCCCGGTTCTGGGCGATGAGGGCAAGGGACGTGCGGAGCAGGCGCGTGCCGAACTGCGCGCGAAGGCCGACCGCTCGGACGTGCCTTCCGAAGATGCGCCCATCCTGTCCGTCGAAAACCTGTGTGTCGACTACACCACGGGCGGTTGGCTTCCCGGCTCGAAAGGCCATCGCTTCCGCGCTGTCGATGACGTCTCCTTCTCGGTGCGCAGCGGCGAGGTCTTCGGGCTCGTGGGAGAATCCGGCTGCGGCAAGACAACCATCGCCAATGTCGTCTCAGGCCTTGTGCGTCCCACCTCGGGCCGCGTGCTCTATCGCGGCCGGAGCATTGCCGGCGAAGGTGCAACCCGCCGGGTCGGGCCGCTTCGGCAGGCGATCCAGATGATCTTTCAGGATCCCTATTCATCGCTGAACAGCCGCATGCGCATCGGCTCGATCCTGACCGAGCCGATCCTCTTCTATCGCCTCGCCGATACCCGTGCCAAGGCGGAGAGCGATGTGGAGCGGCTGATCGAGGCTGTCGGCCTCGATGCGGAGGCAGCTCAACGCTTCCCCCATGCGTTCTCCGGAGGCCAGAGACAACGCCTCTCCATCGCTCGGGCGCTCGGTGCCAGACCGAGGCTCATCGTCTGCGACGAGCCGACATCCTCTCTCGACGTTTCGGTCCAAGCCCAGATCCTGAACCTGCTGAAGGATCTGCGTGACGCAACCGGCCTGACCCTCCTTCTGATCAGCCACGACCTCGCAGTGGTGCGCCAGATGTGCGACCGGGTGGCGGTCATGCGTCATGGCAAGCTCCTCGAGCAGGCCGACTCGGAGACCCTCTTCGATGCGCCACAGCATGCCTATACGCAGGAGCTGCTGTCGCTCGTACCGACCCTCGACCGTATCCGCGGCGAAACCAAAGCCGCCTGACCGACCGGAGTTCATTTCATGGCCGACATCATCATCACCAACGGCATCGTCGTCACGATGGACCCCGATCGTCGGATCATCGAGAACGGCGCCGTCGCCATCGACAAGGACCGGATCGTCGCAGTCGGAACAACCGAGGAAGTCCTGGCGGCTCATCAGGCGCCCACGATGATCGACGCGAGCCGTAAAATCGTCATGCCCGGACTTATCGACGGACACGCCCATGCTGGCCACGGTCTGATCAAAACCATGGGCGGCGGCGACAGCAACGCGTGGTACGAGGCCTGCCACAAGGCCTATACGGTCGCCTCGACACCTGAATTCTGGCGCGCCGAGGCGCGCCTTGCAGCACTGGAGCGTTTGCGTTTCGGCGTAACCACGGGCGTTTCCCTGCTGGGTGGTGGCGATACGATCCTTCGCACCGACGAACCCATCTACGGTGATGCTCATTGTGAGGGCGTGCGAGAGGTGGGCACCCGGTCCGTCGTCGCCGTCGGCCCGACCCGCCCGCCCCATCCGCGTACCTATGCGCGCATCGTCGACGGGAAAGCCGTCGAGCGCCCCGTGAGCTTCGAGGAGCAGTTCGAAACCTGCAAGACGCTCATCGACACTTGGCATGGCAAGCACGGCGGGCGCCTCAACATCGCTCTCATCACGCCGACCTTGCGCGCCGAGCATCTCGCGGAGCTCGGGGCGGACAATCTCGAGGAGGCGAAGCGCCAAGCCCGCATGACGGCGGCTCTCGCCCGCGAATCCGGCCTTGTCTTCACGCAGGATGGGCACACGAAGGGCAGCGTCGCCTATGCCAAGGAGCTCGGGATCCTGGGGCCGAACGCTTTGCTCTCGCACTCGACCGACCTCACCGAGGATGAAATCCGGATCGTGGCCGACACGGGAACCAGCATCGCCCACAATCCGAGCGCCATCGCGTCGATTCTCGGACGGTGTCCGGTGCCCGAATTGCTGGAGGCTGGAGCCAATGTCTGCCTCGGCTCGGACGCCACGGCCCCCGACCGTTCCGGCGACATGTTCCGGCACATGCAGCAATGCATGCACTACCACCGGACCTACTTCAAGGACCCCACCTGGCTGCCGCCGGGCCGCGTGCTGGAGATGTGCACCATCGACGGCGCCAAGGCGCTCGGAATGGAAAAAGATATCGGGTCGCTCGAGGTCGGCAAGAAGGCAGACGTGGTGCTCGTCGATCTGCGCCGCCCGCACCTCTATCCTCATAACATGCCGGTTTTCCGGCTCATCTACTTCGCCAACGGCAATGACGTGGATACGGTGATCGTCGATGGCCGCATCGCCCTGCAGGATCGCAAAGCCTTGTTCGTCGACGAAGATGAAGTGCTCGACGACGCACAGCGCGAGACTGACGCGATGCTCGATCGCACGGGTTTCCGGACCATGCTCGAGACGCCGAAGATGTTCTGGCGCCACGTGAGAGCAACCGATCAGATCGAGGCTTGATGGATTGCGGGCGGCGGGATCGAACCCGCCGCTCCCGACCGTCACGACAAACCGTACCGGCCGCTTCCATGCGGCTGGAAGGATAGAACATGCTGACTGTACGCGACCGGGAGACACATAAGGCGCAAGCGGCACTCGGCAGCACGCGGACCAGATCCCTCCCCGTTGGCTTCATCATAGCCTGCGTCGTGGTCGCCGCCCTCAACCTGCGGCCCGCCCTCACCTCGACCGCGACCATGGTAACGGAGATCCAGACGAACCTCGATCTCAGCCGCGCGTGGATCGGCGTTTTGACCACGATGCCGGTGCTCTGCTTCGGCGCATTCGGGCCGCTGGCTCCCTTCCTGTCCGCCATGCTCGGCCTCGAACGCGCCATCGCGGTTCTTCTCCTGAGCCTCGCGGCGGGACTGGCTCTGCGCGTGTTCCCGAACGGTTTCGCCTTGTTCGGCGGCACTCTCGTCGCGGGAGCAGCCATCGGCATGGCGGGCGTGCTCCTGCCAGTCGTGATCCGTCGTCGCTTTCCCGCGCAGCTCGGCCCGATGACCGGATTCTACACGATGATCCTGAGCGTCGGCGGGGCGAGCGCCGCAGGGCTGACCCCCATTCTCGAAGGAGCATGGCGCTCCTGGACCCTGGCGCTGGCGAGCTGGAGCGCCCTCGCCTTTACGGGCGGCATCATGTGGGCCGCCTTCGCGTCAGCCGAGCAGTCTTCCGCCGGCACCGCTCGCCTGCCGCGCTTCTCGCTTCTGTTGCGTGACCGCCTGGCCTGGTCGGTCACGGCCTTCATGGGCCTTCAGGCCGGGCTGGCCTTCATCGTGCTTGGCTGGCTGCCGACGCTGCTGCGCGATCGAGGGCTCGATGTGTTCGACGCAGGCGTCGTCACCTCCATTTCGATCCTGTCGCAGACCGCGACCGCATTGCTGGTGCCGTCGCTCGCGACGCGACGGGTATCGCCGCGACTTCTGATCCTGCTGGTTCTCATGGCCACCTGCACGGGATTTCTCGGCCTGCTCTATGCGCCGCTCACCTCGCGTGTCCTGTGGGCGCTCGTTCTCGGCCTCGGCCAAGGGGGATTGTTCGGACTGGCGCTTCTTTTTGTTTCGCTACGCTCGCCGACCGCAGAGATCACGGCAATGCTGTCGGGAATGTCGCAGAGCATCGGCTATCTCGGTGCATCCCTATGCCCGTTTGCCGTAAGCATGCTGCGCGGCGGCGAAGACCCCTTCCGTGGGCCGGCAATCATGGTGGTGCTGATCACGGCGGGCTGCATCTGGTCCGGCCTCCAGGCGGCGGCACCCGCTTACGTTCTTCCCCATCTCAAACAGAGTTGACCAAGTCTCTCCCGTGAGTTGTTGGCGGGCGCAGCATCACCGGAGGCCTCTCAGACCGCCTCCGGCAACTTGTCGATCAGCTTGTCCAGCGTGAGCGGATAATCGCGTACCCGAATGCCGGTGGCGTTATACACCGCATTCGCGACCGCCGCACCGACGCCGCAGATACCGAGCTCCGCCACGCCCTTGGCTTTCATCGGCGACGACATCGGGTCGACCTCATCGAGGAAGACGACTTCCTGATGTGGGATATCGGCATGGACCGGAACTTCGTAGCCGGCGAGGTCGTGATTGACGAAGAAGCCGCGTTTCGTGTCGACCGCGAGCTTTTCCATCAGCGCCGCGCCGACTCCCATCGTCATGGCCCCGATCACCTGACTCCGGGCCGACTTGGGATTCAGGATGCGTCCCGCCGCGCATACCGCGAGCATGCGCCGGACCCGAATCTCTGCGGTCGCTGCATCGACGCCGACCTCGACAAAGTGGCCGGCAAAAGTCGATTGCTGCTGCTTCTTGGCCAAGTCCCCGTACTCGATCAGGTCCTCGGCGACGAGTTCGCCTCCGCTCGCAGCGTCAGAAAGAGGGACGCTCCGGTTGCCGGAGCGAACCTCGCCATCCTGGAACACCGCTTCGGCGGAGTTGAAGCCGAGCCTTGTGGCCACGGCCTCGCGCAGCTTCACGCAGGCGGCATAAACCCCGGCCGTGGAATTGTTGGCGCCCCATTGCCCACCGGACCCGGCCGATGCCGGAAACGTGGAGTCGCCCAGCCGGACATTCACCATCTCCAGTGGGACGCCCATCATCTCGGCGGCCGTCTGGGCGAGGATGGTGTAGGAGCCCGTCCCGATATCCGTCATATCGGTTTCGACCGTTACCACGCCGCGTCCATCGAGGCGAACGCGAGCCGCCGACTTGGTCAGGAGGTTGTTGCGGAACCCGACCGCCATGCCGTATCCCACGAGCCAGCGGCCGTCCCGCATCTGGCCCGGCTCTTGCGGACGCTTATCCCAGCCGAAACGCTCGGCGCCTTGCCGCAGGCACCCGACCAGATCGCGATGCGAGAAGCGGCGTTCCGGCTTCTCGGGATCGACCTGGGTATCGTTGATGATGCGGAACTCGACAGGATCGAGACCGAGCTTCTCGGCCATCTCATCCATGGCGACTTCAAGCGCCAGCATGCCCGGGGCCTCGCCGGGCGCGCGCATGGCATTCCCTTCTGGAAGATCGAGATGCGCAAGACGCAGGGCCGTCAGCCGGTTCGCCCCCGCATACAGCAATCTCGTCTGGTCGACCGCCGTCTCAGGCTTGCCGTCAGTGAGGTTGCCCGAAGTACTCTCGTGCGCGATCGCCGTGATCCTGCCGTCAGGGTTTGCGCCGATACGGATGCGTTGGATCGTCGCCGGTCGATGGGTGGTGTTGTTGGCAATCAGCGGTCGGGTCAGCGCCAGTTTGACGGGCCTCCCTGCGGCTTTGGCTCCCAGAGCCGCCAGCACCGCATCGGCACGGATGAAGAGCTTTCCCCCGAAGCCGCCGCCGACATAAGGCGCATCGAGGCGCACATTCGCGGCCGGAATGCCGAGGATCTTGGCGATGCTGCCCTTGCCCCAGGCGATCATCTGGTTCGAGGTCCAGAGGGTGAGCTTGTCTCCGTCCCATGACGCAATCGTGGCATGGGGCTCCATCATGGCGTGGCTCTCGTCGGCCGTCTTATAACTCTCATCGAGCTTGACCGGCGCCGTGGCGAAAGCCTCCTCGAAATCACCGACCCGGGCTTCGCGTGGCGCCCCGCTGCCCTCGTCGCTGTCGCTTGAGACCGGCTCTGCATGCGGCGCTTCGGCCGCGAGGTCGTACTTGCCGGGCTCCCGCTGATAATCGACCCGGATCAGGTGCGCCGCCGCGCGGGCCTGCTCAAAGGTTTCCGCCACGACGACCGCGATTGCCTGATGATAGTGCTGGATGACCGGCCCGCCGAACAGGTAGGCGGCATTCATTCGACCTCTTCCCAACCGAGGCGTGTCGAGGGTCGTGACGATGGTCAGCACGCCCGGGGCTCTTTGAGCTTCGCTCAGATGCATGGCCGCGATGCGACCCTTGGCAATCGCAGAGCCGAGCACGAAGCCGTAGGCCTGGTTCGGCACCGCGTCGTGGCGCTCGTAGGCATAAGGAGCCGTACCCGTGGTCTTGTACTTGCCGTCGATACGGTCGGTCGGGCGGCCGACGACCCTGAGTTGATCGATGGGATTTTGACCGGCAGGAGTGTCGAACTTCATGGCTCAGGCCCTTGCCTCTGTCAGTACTGCCGCGAGGGTGCGCTCGACGAGCGGACGTTTGAAGGCGTTGTCGGGGGTCGGCTTTGCTCCGGCAAGGAGCACGGCTGCCGTGGCTTTTGCGCCGCGGGACAGTTCCGCGTCCGCTGCTTCGATCCGCCAAGGCTTGTGCGCGACGCCGCCAAGGGCCACGCGCCCGGTCCCGTCCTGCTGCACGATGGCCGCGACTGAGACGAGCGCGAAGGCGTAGGACGCTCGGTCTCGGATCTTGCGATAGATCTGCTTGCCGCCGATCGGGGGCGGCAAGGTGACAGTCGTGATGAGTTCGCCAGGCTCGAGTACGGTTTCGATATGAGGTGTGTCGCCGGGAAGACGATGGAACTCGGCGATTGGAATTGCCCGCGTCGCGCCGTCGGCATTGACCGTCTCGATTGTTGCATCGAGCGCACGCATGGCAACCGCCATGTCGGACGGGTTGGTCGCGATGCAGGCTTCGCTCACACCGACGATGCCAAGTTGCCTGCTGATTCCATCCAATGCCGAGCAGCCGGATCCCGGTTCGCGTTTGTTGCAGGGATGCGCCGTGTCGTAGAAATAGGGGCAGCGGGTGCGCTGCAGCAGGTTGCCCGCTGTTGTCGCCCGGTTGCGCAGCTGTCCGGAGGCGCCGGCGAGAAGCGCCCGCGACAGGACCCCATAATCACGCCGGATCCGCTCGTCGGCTGCGAGATCCGTGTTGCGCACGAGGGCCCCAATGCGCAGACCACCCTCGGGCGTGGGCTCGATCCGGTCGAGCGCGAGACCGTTGATGTCGACGAGATGGGCAGGGGTCTCGATCTGAAGCTTCATCAGGTCGAGCAGGTTCGTCCCGCCCGCAATGAACTTGGCGCCAGGCTGGCGCGCGACCGCAGCGGCGGCCTGCGCCGGTGATTCGACGCGCTCGTAGGTGAAGGCCTTCATCCTTGCCTCTCCGCGACTTCGGTAATGGCTTCGACGATGTTGGAATAAGCACCGCAGCGGCAGATGTTGCCGCTCATGCGCTCGCGCAGCTCGGTCTCGGTCAGATGAACAGGTGCGAGGAGATCGGCCGTGACGTGGCTCGGGATACCGGCCTTGATCTCCTCCAGCATGGCGACGCTCGAGCAGATCTGGCCTGACGTGCAGTAACCGCATTGATAGCCATCGTGCTTGATGAACGCTGCCTGCATCGGATGGAGATCGTCGGGTTGGCCCAATCCCTCGATTGTGGTGACCTCACCGCCCTCGTGCATGACGGCAAGCGTCAGGCAGGAATTGATCCGCCGCCCATCTACGATCACCGTGCAGGCGCCGCACTGGCCGTGGTCGCAGCCCTTCTTGGTACCGGTCAGGCGAAGGTTCTCGCGAAGCAGGTCGAGCAGAGTTGTCCGAGTATCGACGGTCAGCGTGTGAGGCTGACCGTTCACCCTGAGGGAGACCCGAAATTCGACGGGCGTCTCAGCGGATTCCGGTCGCGCCCTCGCGGAGGCCGGAATAGCCGCGCACGCGCCGGCGCCGACCATCAGATCGCGCCGGTTCAGATTCAGGTCGTCCGAACCCACCATTTTCGATCTCCAATCTGTCGAGGATTTGCTGAAATTGGGAATGACTCGCCCACACCCACGATGCCCCGCGCATCTCGCCGAACGCCTCCAGCGCCCGATCGGTTCCGGTCAGCCGTGCTGAGACTTTCAACATTCCATCGTGGGATATGATTGATGAGGCTCGGAAGAACCTATCAGCGGAGGGAGCGGATTCCTAGGTTGAACATTGTTCTGCTCAAGCTGAACGGCGGCACTCTCACGCGATGCCGAGATAGGCCGCCTTGATCTGAGGATCGGCGAGCAGCGTGGAACCGGCACCGCTGTAAGCCACCTTTCCGGTCTCCAGCACATAGCCGCGATCCGCTATCGCCAAGGCCGCGCTGGCGTTCTGCTCGACGAGGAGCACCGTGATGCCGTCTTTCTTCAGGGACACAATGGCATCCAGAATCTGGTCGACGAGGAGCGGCGACAGACCAAGTGACGGCTCGTCCAGCAGCAGAAGCTTCGGGCGCCCCATGAGGGCGCGGCCGATGGCGAGCATTTGCTGCTGACCGCCCGACAATCCGCCCGCCAGAAGGTGCCGCTTCTCGGCCAGAACCGGGAACATGCTGAAGATGCGGTCCCGATCCTGATCGATTGCCTTGTCGCGCCGCCTGTAGGCTCCCAGCCGCAGGTTGTCCTCGACGGTCAGAGGCCCGAAGACCTGCCGGCCTTCCGGCGATTGCGTCATGCCCAGCTCCACCCTCTTGTGAGGTTGCAGCCGGTCGATGCGTTGGCCGTTGAAGCGGATCTCGCCGCCGGTGATCGGCTGAACGCCCGAGAGCGCGCGAAGCAGCGTCGTCTTGCCTGCGCCGTTCGAGCCGACCAGCGCGACGATCTCGCCGGCTTGAACATCGAGATCGATGCCCTTGAGCACCTCGATCCGGCCATAGGCGCTGCGCAGGTTTCTCACCTCAAGCACGGGCCGCCTCCCGTGCGCCGTGCCGTCCCAGATAAGCCTCAAGGACCCTTGGATCATCGCGCACCTCCCGGGGTGTTCCCTCGGCGAGCGGCCGTCCGCGCTCGAGCACGAGGATCCTGTCGGAGATCTTCATCACGAGCTTCATGTCGTGCTCGACAAGGACGACGGCGACGCCCCGGTCGGCGACCTGCTTGATCAGGTGGTCGATCTCCTCCGTCTCCACGGCGTTGCAGCCGGCGGCGGGTTCGTCGAGAAGAAGCACGCGTGGTTCGGCCGCGAGAGCACGGGCAATCTCGAGCCGCTTGCAGGCCCCGTAAGGCAAGGACCCTGCGGGAACATCGGCAGCGTCCTTCAAGCCCACCTCAGCGAGAAGATCGAGCGCCGCCGCCCGGGTTTCGCGGTTCTGGCGCGTGACGGAGGGCGTTCTGAACAGGGCCGGCAAGAGGCTGCACTTCTCCCGCAGATGGCGACCCACCATCACGTTCTCGCAGGCCGTCATGCGCTGGAAGATCTGCAGGTTCTGGAAGGTGCGGGAAAGCCCACGCGCGGCAAGCTTGTGAGGAGGAAGCCCCGTCACGTCCTCGCCGGCCAGCTGGATCGATCCGCGGCTGGCGACATAGACACCGGACACGATATTGAAGAGCGTCGTCTTGCCGGCCCCGTTGGGTCCGATGATCGACAGGATCTGCCCGGGGCTGACCGAGAAGCTCACGCCGTCCACGGCCGTCACGCCGCCGAAGGAGATGCCGATATCCGTGGCTTGCAGGATCGTCATGAGCGAGCCCTCCGGATCAGCAGGCTCGAGAGGCTCGGCACGATCCCGTTGCGCATGAAGATCATCGCCACGATGATGATGAGACCCAGAAGGAGATGCTCGTATTCCTGGAAGATCGTTAGGGCCTGCGGGAGCGTGATGAGCACCGCGGCACCGACGATGCTTCCAATAACGGATCCAAGGCCGCCCAGCACGACGATGGTGACGAGTTCGACCGAGTGCAGGAACCCGGCCTGATCCGGATTGATGAAGCCGTTCATGAAGGCAAGGGCGGACCCTGCCAGCGAAGCATAGATTGCGGCGATCACGAAGGCTTGCAGCTTGAAGCGCGCTACGTCGACACCCACCACCTGCGCGGCCACCTCGCTGTCATGCAGCGCGCGAAAGGCCCGTCCGGTCGGCGTCTCGTCGAGATTGAGCGCGATCCAGGTTCCGACGAGCAGGAGGCCGCCGGTGACCCAGTACCATGTGTAGGAGCCGCTCACCCGCCAGCCGAACAGCGTCAGTCGCTCGACCGACATGCCGTCCGGTCCGCCGGTCCAGCGGCTTTCGGTCGTAATGACGAGAGCCACGAGGACGCCGAGGCCTAGGGTCGCGATGGCGAGATAGTGTCCTTTCAGCCGCAGGATCGGGCGCCCGACCAGATAAGCGAGGATGCCTGAGAGAACCGCACCGACGAGCAGCGCGGCCCAGGGCGGAATCCCGAGATGTGTCGGTCCGATCGCTACCGCATAGGCACCGATGCCGAAGAAGGCCGCATGACCCAGGCTGACCTGACCGGCCTGCCCCATCAGGATGTTGAGGCCGATGGCGGCGAGCGCCGAGACCCAGACGAGCGAGGCCACCCGGAAATAATAACTCGACGGAAAGACGAGCGGCAGCGCGGCAATCACCGCCGCCAGCACGATGAGCGTAATGAAGCGCTGGTTCAGGAGTGCCCGCATGTCTACACCCTCTCCAGGACCCGGCGCCCGAACAGACCCTGGGGAGCCGCGAACAGGACGATGAGAATGACGACGAACGCGAAGGCATCCTTGTAGATCGAGCTGATATAGCCGGCGCCGAACGCCTCCAGCAGGCCAAGCAGGAGGCCGCCCACGACGGCGCCAACCGGATTGCCCATGCCGCCCAGCATGGCGGCAGCGAAACCTTTCAGGGCGAGCAGCGTGCCGACGTCGTAGCTCGTCAGCGTGATCGGCGTCACGAGGATGCCGGCAATGGCCCCGATGGCGGCGGAACCACCGAAGGCGAGCGCCATGATCGTGGTCGTGTTGATTCCGACGAGACGCGCCGCGAGGCGGTTCGCAGCCGTTGCCAGCACGGCTTTGCCCGTGATCGTATGTTCGAGAAAGACATAGAGCGCGAGCACGACGACCGCCGTTCCGCCCAGCACCCAAAAGCTCTGCGGCTGGACGGCCGCGCCCATCACATCAACCGGGGTATCGCCCGTGAAGGCGGGAAGCTTATGAAACTGCTTGTCGAAGACGATGGCCGCGAGTCCGCGCAGCAGGATCGACGCCCCGATGGTGATGATGATGAGGGTGACGGCCGATGCGCCGCGGGCCGGCTCGATGGCGAAACGGTGCAGCAGGAGCCCGATTGCGACGGCCACGCAGATGGCAAGGAGAGCCGCCAGCGGCAGGGGGACGCCGGCCGCCGATACGAACACCGTCACCATGCCGCCGAGCATGACGAATTCGCCCTGAGCAAAATTCACTACGCCCGATGCATTATAGATCAGGGTGAAGCCGAGTGCGACCAGCGCATAGACGGCGCCCACCGTCAGACCGGACATGAGAAACTGGAAGAACTCGGCCATGATGCTGTCCTGCGACCTTCAGGGTACGAAACGGGAAGCTGATCGTCAGCCTCCCGATCGGTGGTGTCGAGGGATCAGCTTCCCGAGGCGATCAGGTTCCAGTCGCCGCCCTTGATCTCGAGCATGCGGAAAGCCGAGAGATCGAGCCCGAGATGGTCGGTGGGTGACATGTTCACGATGCCGCCGGTGCCGACGAAGCCCTTGGTCTTCTCGATCTCGTCGCGGATCTTCTTGGGGTCGGTCGAGTTCGCGCGCTTCATGGCCTCGACCAGGATGAAGAGGCCGTCATAGGCGTGACCGCCGAAGGTCGAGACCGGCTGCTTGGTCGCGCCTTCGTAGGCCTGCTTGTATTCCGTCACGACCTTCTTCTGCGGATCGCTCTCCGGCAGCTTGTCGCCGACGAGGAGGGCTGCGGCCGGCAGGCGAACGCCTTCCGCGGCAGCGCCGGCCAGGTCGATGAAGCTCTTCGAGGCCACGCCGTGGCTCTGATAGAACGGGATGTTGTTCATGCCGAGCTGGGCGTAGTTGCGCGTCACGATGGCAGGCCCCTGGCCAAAGCCGGGATTGACCACCGCCTGCAGGCCGGCCGTGTTCTTGATCTTCGTAAGCTGGGCGGTCATGTCGCTGTCGCGAGGACCATAATTCTCGTCGCTGATGATCTGCATGCCGTAATTCGGCGCGACCTTGACGCATTGCGCGCGCATGGAAGCCCCGAACCCGTCCGTGCCCGAGATCAGGCCTATCTTGGTGAGATTGCGTTTCTTCAGATCCTCGAAGATCTTCTCGCACGCCATCTTGTCCGTGTGCGGCGTCTTGAAGACGAACTTGCGCACCGGATCGATCACCTCGATGGCGCCGGCAAGCGAGATGAACGGCACCTGTGCCTCTTCGAAGACCGGGATCATCGCCATGGTAGAGCCGGTGGTCGTTCCGCCGACCATGGCGATCACCTCGTCATCCTCGATCAGGCGCGTCGCGAAGGTGCGCGCCTTGTTGGCATCGCCGCCGTCGTCGTAGATCACGAGCTCGATCTTCTTGCCGGCAACGCCGCCCGCCGCATTGATCTTGTCGACGTAGAGCTTCAGCGTCTTGTCTTCCGGCTCGCCAAGGAAGGACGACGGCCCGGTGACCGAAAGCACCGATCCAATCTTGACGGTGTTCTGCGCGAGCGCGCCTTGCGAGAAGCCGAAAGCCATGACGCTGGCGGCCAGGAGTGATTTGAGAGCGGTTTTCGAGTTCATCTGTTTCCTCCGGGTTCGTTGTCGTTTTCTGTTGTTATTGTTGCGCAATGGCTCAGGCTGCCAGGAGCCCGCGAATCATTGCGGAAAGGAAGCGATCAGGAACCCGCAAAGCCGGCGTCGCTTTGCATGCGGATCCTGTCGACCGCCAGAGCAGCCATCCCGTTTATCGCCCTGAAGGACCGAGTGTTGGCTGATTGACGCTGTTTGTTCCATCAATATAATTGACCGGACGGTTGGTCAATAGTAAACAAGTCGCAAGCCCACCCGCTTGCCATCAGCGAAAATTCGAGAGGCCATGGTGGAGAACGACCTCATCGTCACAGAGCGCCACGAGGGCTATCGCGTCCTCGTCCTCAACAGGCCTGAGCGCCTGAACTCCTTCAACGAGGCGATGCATGCGGCCCTGATGTCCGCCCTGCTCGATGCCGAAGCGGACGAGAACTGCCGTGCCTTCATCCTCACGGGCGCCGGACGCGGGTTTTGTGCCGGGCAGGATCTGTCGGATCGGGTCTTCAGTCCCGGACAGGTTCCGGATCTCTCCTCCACCCTGGAGCGCCTCTACAATCCGCTCGTGCGCAAGCTCCGCGCGCTGCAGATGCCCGTCATCTGCGCGGTGAACGGCGTTGCCGCGGGAGCCGGCGCCAATATCGCGCTCGCCTGCGACATCGTCCTGGCGGCGCGCTCGGCCAAGTTCATCCAGGCTTTCTCCAAGCTCGGCCTCGTGCCCGATTCAGGAGGCACCTGGTTCCTGCCGCGCCTCATCGGACCGGCGCGGGCGCGGGCTCTCGCGCTTCTCGCCGAGCCGGTTCCGGCGGAACAGGCGGAAGCCTGGGGCATGATCTGGAAGGCGGTCGACGATGCCGCCCTGATGGACGAGGCGCATCGCCTGGCCGCTCACTTCGCCGTTCAGCCGACCATCGGCCTCGGGCTGATCAAGCAGGCGCTCGATGCTTCCGAGACCAACGATCTCGACCGGCAACTCGATCTCGAACGTGACCTGCAGGGACGGGCCGGCCGCACGCCGGATTACATCGAAGGCGTCACGGCGTTCTTCGAGAAGCGCCAGCCGAAATTCACCGGGAGAGCGTGATGGATGCGCGAACAAACCAATCGGACGATGCGTCTCACGCAATCGCAGCGGCCTGCGCCGAAGCCATGTGGGCGGAGGATCAGGCAAGCCGGGGTCTCGGCATAGTGATCGAGCGTGTGTCGCCCGGCGAGGCCGTGCTCTCCATGACGATCCGCCCCGACATGACGAACGGCCACGGCATCTGCCACGGCGGCTTCATCTTCACGCTGGCCGACTCGGCCTTCGCGTTCGCCTGCAACACCTACGACCAGCGCACGGTCGCGCAGCATTGCGCGGTAACGTTCCTGCAGCCAAGCCGGCGAGGCGACAGGCTCACGGCCCATGCGGTCGAACGCAACCGCTCGGGCCGCTCCGGGATCTATGACGTGACAGTACGTGACGGCAAAGGCGACGTCGTCGCCGAATTCCGCGGGCACTCGCGTACCATTGCCGGCACGTTGCTCGGCTCAGACACGTAAATAAGAACGAACGAATGGGAGGTTCCCTTGCTTCAGATCCCGAATCGCAAGCTGTCCGAACTCAAGCCTCAGCCCGCCCAGCTCGATCGCTTCGAACTCGCGTCGCGCGATGAGCTCGCAGCCTGGCAGCGCGAGCGCCTCGCCTGGTCGCTGCGCCATGCCTATGAGAACGTGCCGCACTACAAGGCAAAGTTCGATGCGGCGGGCGTGCATCCGGACGATTTCAAGGATCTGGGCGACCTCGCCAAATTTCCTTTCACCACCAAGGCCGACCTGCGGGACAATTATCCCTTCGGCATGTTTGCCGTTCCGCAGAACCAGATCGCCCGCGTGCACGGCTCGTCCGGCACCACCGGCAAGCCCACGGTCGTGGGCTATACCAAGCGCGACATCGACACCTGGGCCGACGTGGTGGCTCGCTCGATCAGGGCGAGCGGCGGCCGCCCTGGCATGAAGGTGCATGTCGCCTATGGCTACGGCCTCTTCACCGGCGGCTTGGGCGCGCATTACGGCGCCGAACGGCTCGGCTGCATGGTGATCCCCATGTCGGGCGGCATGACGGAGCGCCAGGTGCAGCTCATTCAGGATTTCCAGCCTGACATCATCATGGTGACGCCATCCTACATGCTGGCGATCCTCGACGAGTTCAAGAAGCAGGGGCTCGACCCGCGCCAGTCCTCGCTCAAGGTCGGCATCTTCGGCGCCGAGCCCTGGACGAATGCCATGCGGATGGAGATCGAAGAGGCTTTCGACATCCATGCGGTCGACATCTATGGCCTGTCCGAAGTCATGGGACCGGGCGTCGCCTGCGAATGCGTGGAGAGCAAGGATGGACTGCACATCTGGGAAGATCACTTCTATCCCGAGGTGATCAACCCGGTGACCGGCGAAGTCCTTCCCGACGGTGAGGAAGGCGAACTCGTCTTCACCTCGCTCACCAAGGAGGCGATGCCCGTCATCCGCTACCGCACCCGGGACCTGACGCGCCTCCTGCCCGGCACGGCCAGGGCCATGCGCCGCATGGAGAAGATCACCGGCCGCACCGACGACATGATGATCATCCGGGGCGTCAACATCTTCCCGACCCAGATCGAGGAGAAGCTCCTCACGATTCCGACCCTGTCGGGGCATTACCAGATCATCCTGACCCGTGAGGGCCGGATGGACCAGATGGAGATCCGGGCCGAGATCCGGCCGGATGCCGACTACCCGGAAACCCGCAAGGCCGCCGCCGAGCGCCTGAGCCAATCCATCAAGGATACCATCGGCATCACGGCTCATGTAAACGTTCTCGATCCTGAAGGCATCGAACGCTCTCTCGGCAAGGCGAGACGCGTGATCGATCGCAGACCGAAAGAATAGAAGAGTCCCATGGCCCGCACCCGTGCCACCGATTATGACGACAAGCGCCGGGCGATCCTCGATCGCTCGGCCGAACTCTTTGCGGAGCACGGTTATGACCGCGCCTCCATGAGCAAGATCGCAGAAGCCTGTGGGGTCTCCAAAGCCAATCTTTACCACTACTACAGGGACAAGGAGGAGCTGCTCTTCGACGTCATCCGATTCCACCTCGAGGAACTGCTCGAAGTGGTGGAGGCTGCCGACAATCCGGATCTCTCACCCGCAGAGCGCCTGAAGGAACTGGTCGCGGCTCTCCTCGAGGCTTATCGGGATGCCGACGCCCAGCACAATGTGCAGATCAACGGCATGCGCCTTCTGCAAGCGGACCGTCAGGGCGAACTCAAGGCGGTGGAGCGTGACCTTGTAAAAATCTTCTCCGTTGCCGTGGCAGGCGTGGCGCCGCAGATCAAGGGAACCAAGCTGCTCAAGCCCGTGACCATGTCCCTCTTTGGCATGATCAACTGGCATTATCTCTGGTTCAAGAGTACCGGCGAGGTGACTCGCGCGGATTATGCCGAACTCGTCTCGCAGCTCATCGTGGATGGAACCCGCAATCTTCATGGGGAACCCGCCGCCTCGTCACGGCGGGTCAGCGCTGCGGAATAGAAATTTCTTATCGATCAGGGATCACTGCAGCGAGGCTTGATCGCCGATCTCGGGCGCCGCACGCCCTGGAACGGCAAGTCCGAAGTGCGACAGCATCGGATGGACGAGGCTCTGCCACTGGGCGGTCAGCTCCTCCCGACCTTTCTGGCGCAATCCGTATTTCCGATGCTGGGCGAAATGATCCGACGTGCTGCTGCCGAAGGTGTCGGCCACGCGAGGATACCAGTAATTGACCGATGCCTGAGCGTCGGTCCTGTCGTGTCCTCTGTCCAAGGCTGCCTGCAACCCCTGCTGCCCGAGTTCCGCGTGGCGCTTCTCGGCAGGAAGGATCTCGGCAAGCGCGTCGGCAAGGGGCTGGTAGGAACCGCGCGTCAACTCGTCGAGCTGCACAACGGTGGCCTGCCCCATCAGGCAGTTCATGACCACTGCGTCGACCCAGCCGTTGATCGGATAGTGAAAAACGTTGAGGCGCATGTCGCCTTCCATGCGTCGCGTCCCGAGATTGACGCTGCGGTCGAGACGGGATGCCCAGGGATGGGCGCCCACATACTGGGCCGTATTGGCGCCGAACTGCTCCATCAGGTCCAGAACCTGCCTGGCATGGTTGAACTTGTCGAAGACGATCCGGGTCGCGATGATCCGCTCCTTCAGACCCGGAGCCAGGTTGATGCAATCGGCGAAGCCCGAGGCACCCGCCATCTCCGAATCGATGAAGATCGCCATCAGGCGCATGAGCTCGCCGCGATAGCGCGGCGTGACATTCTCCGGCGCACTCAACCGGCCGCCGCCGGCTATGAAGTTGACGAGATCCTCATCGTCGAGCATGGGAGCCACTCCCTCGTCATTTATCGAAATCGACCAGGATCTTGTCGCTGACGGGATAGCTCTGGCAAGTCAGGATATACCCGCGGGCGATCTCGTAATCCTCAAGAGCGAAGTTCGCATCCATATCGACCTCGCCTTCGACCAGCATCGCCCGGCAGGTGGAGCAGACCCCCCCCTTGCAGGCATAGGGAAGCTCAAGCCCTTCGGCCGTGGCGGCATCGAGGACCGACATGGTCCCCTTTTCGAAAGTAAGGCTCCGGGCTCGCCCGTCGATGACGATGGTGGCCTCGCACAGGTTCTTACGATCCTCCGTGGCCATCTCCTCGGGCCGACGCTGCCGGCGGCTCGGCGTCGAAGTGGCGAAGAGTTCGAACTTGATCTGGCGCTTGTCGAGACCATGTTCCTCGAGGCTTTGCGCGACTCCCAGCATCATGTCCTGCGGCCCGCAGATGAAAGCGGCGTCGATGGACGACGCATCGATCCAATGGTCGAGGAGCTGATCGCACTTTTCCTTGGTCAGGCGCCCGTTGAAGAGGTCGATGTCCTGCTGCTCGCGGCTGAGGATATGGATCAGGCTGAAGCGGTCGAGATGCTCGTTCTTGAGATCCTCCAGTTCCTCGCGGAACATGATCGAACTCGAAGCGCGGTTGCCGTAGAACAGCGTGAAGGAGGATTGCGGCTCGGCAATCAGCGTTGTCTTGACGATGCTGAGCAGAGGCGTGATCCCGCTGCCCGCCGCGAAGCCCACGAAGTGACGCTTGCGGGTTTGATCGAGAGGCACGAAGAAATTGCCCATCGGCGGCATGGCCTCGATGACCTCCCCGGGTGCGAGCTGCTCGCTGGCCCAGCTGGAGAATGCGCCGCCGGCGATTCTCTTGATGCCGACGCGAAGCCTGCCCTCCATCGGCGTCGCGCAGATTGAATAGGACCGGCGCACCTCGTCGCCGTCGATGGTGGTGCGCAGGGTCAGGTACTGCCCCGGCGAGAAGCGGAACGCCTCCTTGTGCTCATCCGGCACGTCCAGCGTGAGGATGATCGCATCACGGGTTTCGCGTCGCACATCGGCAACGGTGACGGGATAGAACTTCGTCATGGAGCGTCCGCTCGTTTCAGATGCACTTGAAGTAGTCGAAAGGCTCGAGGCAATCGTCGCACCGGTACTGCGCCTTGCAAGGCGTCGAACCGAATTCGCTGACGCGCGAGGTATTCTCGGACTTGCAGCGTGGACAGGCGATTGTCAAAGGCTTGCGCAGGAAGCGGTCGAAAGGCGATGGCCCGCCGGCATTCTCGGCAGGCGGCGCGATGCCATAGGCCTCCAACCGCCGCCGTCCTTCCTGGGTGATCCAGTCGGTCGTCCAGGGCGGCGAAAGGCGTCGCTCGATCCGCAAGGAGTCGATGCCCTTAGCCCTCAGGGCCGCCTCGATCTCGAATGCGATGACGCTCGTTGCAGGGCAGCCCGAATAGGTGGGCGTGATCGCGACGACCAGTTCATGACCATCCCACTGCACATCGCGAACGATCCCGAGGTCCATGACGGAGACGGCCGGTACCTCCGGGTCGGGCACCTCTTCCAACCAGTGTCTGATCTGATCCGGATCCGGGCGCGTCAGGCTGTCAATCATCGGTCCCGCGCTCCTCACCACGTTGCGTTGGGATAGGCCCGCTGCAGGAATTGGAGATCGGCCAGGATGTAGCCGAGATGTTCGGAATGGATGCCGCGCTTGCCGCCCTTCTGGGCCCAGCCGGGTTGCGGGAGGCTCAGCGTCGCCTCCGCGGCCGTCGCCCGGACGAGTCCGAGCCAGGGCTCGTGCAGCGTCGCTAGATCGGGGCCCAGCCCCTCCTGGACCATGGCCCGATCGATCTCGTCGCTCTCGAACAGCTCACCCGTATACATCCACAGATCGTCAATGGCGGCCTGCATCCGACGATGGCTCTCCTCCGTGCCGTCGCCGAGGCGCAGAACCCAGTCGCGGCTCCGCTCGAGGTGGTAGGTGACCTCCTTGAGGCTCTTCGCGGCAATCTCGGCGATCCGGGGATCCTTCGATCCCGTCAGCTCGCGCAGCAGCAGGTAATGCCACGCATCGAAATAGAACTGGCGCGCCATCGTGGCGGCGAAGTCGCCGTTCGGCTGCTCGACGAGAAGGACATTGCGGAAATCGCGCGCATCGCGAAGATACGCGAGCTTATCGGCATCCCGCCCCTTGCCTTCGACCTCGCCCGCGAGATTCAGCCAAAGCTGGGTCTGCCCGATGAGGTCGAGGGCAACGTTGGAGAGCGCCAGGTCCTCCTCGAGGGCTGGCGAATGCCCGCACCATTCCGACAGGCGATGCCCCAGGATCAGGGCATTGTCGCCGAGGCGCAGCAGATACTCGAAGAGAGCGTCCTGCCCGTTCATTACATATGCCCCAGTTCTTCAGGGATCTCATAGAAGGTCGGGTGGCGGTAGACCTTGCTGTTGGCGGGATCGAAGAGCGGTCCCTTCTCGCCGGGCGAACTCGCCGCAATATCGGACGCCTTCACGACCCAGATGCTGACGCCCTCGTTGCGGCGCGTATAGACGTCACGCGCATTCATGATCGCCATCTCGGCATCGGGCGCGTGCAGGCTGCCCACATGGCGGTGCGCCAGGCCGTGCTGGCTGCGGATGAACACCTCCCAGAGAGGCCATTCCTTCTTGTCGGTCATGTCCTGTCTCCCGCTTACGCAGCCTTGGCCTTTGTCCGTGCCGCCTTTTTGGCCGCATAGGCGTCGGCCGCATCGCGCACCCACTGCCCCTCTTCGTAGGCCTTCACGCGCGTGCGCAGGCGCTGGCGGTTGCAGGGGCCATTGCCGGCAATGACCTGATAGAACTCGTCCCAGTTGATCTCGCCGAAATCATAATGGCCGCGCTCCGCGTTCCATTTAAGGTCGGGATCGGGAACGGTGAGGCCGAGGTATTCGGCCTGCGGCACGGTTTGGTCGACGAATTTCTGACGCAGCTCGTCGTTGGAATTGATCTTGATCTTCCAGCGCATGGACTGGGCGCTATGCACCGAATCCGCATCGGACGGGCCGAACATCATGAGCGACGGCCACCACCAGCGGTTCAGCGCATCCTGCGCCATCTTCTTCTGCTCGGGCGTCCCGCGGGCGAGCTTCGTCATCGCGTCATAGCCCTGCCGCTGGTGGAAGCTCTCCTCCTTGCAGATGCGGATCATGGCGCGGGAATAGGGCCCATAGGAGCATCGCTGCAGCGGCACCTGGTTCATGATCGCGGCACCGTCGACGAGCCAGCCGATGGCACCGATATCGGCCCAGGTGAGCGTCGGATAGTTGAAGATGCTGGAATACTTCGCCTTGCCGCTGTTGAGCTGTTCCATGAGTTCGTCGCGGCTCACGCCCAGGGTCTCGGCTGCGCAGTAGAGATAAAGGCCGTGGCCGGCCTCGTCCTGCACCTTGGCCAGCAGGATCGCCTTGCGCTCCAGGGTCGGCGCCCGAGTGATCCAGTTGCCCTCCGGTTGCATGCCGATGATCTCGGAATGGGCATGCTGCGAAATCTGCCGGATCAGGGTCTTGCGATAGGCCTCCGGCATCCACTCCTTCGGCTCGATCTTGATGTCGGCATCGACGCGGTCCTGGAAGGCCTGCTCTTCCGGAGACATCTCCTCCTTGGAGCGGACATGCTCGACGCCCGTTTTCACCATCTGTGCATACACGGCGCTTCTCCCTGACTTGGCGGTCTTTTCCCGCCCGGTGGCGAGGACGAGATCGATAGGCGCAGGCGGCATGCCTCTCCGGCTTTCCGCAGGCATCTCTAATATGTCACATAAACTAGTTTATTCAATAATTTTCTGTAACATATTCGTCAACCGATCTTCAATGCGGCAACAGGCTCCGCGGCCGCGAACCGCCGCCCGAAATCCCGGTCGACCGGGGGCAGCGGTCCCGTATCGTTCTGGGCATGGGCATCGATCCAACGCTCTGCCGCTGGGAACAGCGTCCTGTAGATCGTGCCGCAGAGAGTGCGGGCCGCTGTTCCGGCCCAGGGCTCGGGGAGGAGCTGCGCCGGCAGCAGCGGGTCTTTCAGGACGGCCCGGCGGTAGTCGTGGATCAGGAGGATACGGACCAACAGCGCATCGAGATTCGTGAAGCCGGCACCCCGCTCCAGGGCGCCAAGGGTTCCCGAATATGTGTCGATGAAACGCCTGTAGCGGCTCTCGATCTCTGCCAGGGGCCATGCCCGCTCCACCAGCCTCCGGGCCGTCGCCAAGTCGGCCGGGGTTGCGGCAAGCCTCAGGAAAGGGCCCGTCCCATCGATCAATGCCGTGGCCGCCAGCAGGAGATCCGGGCCCAGGGCTCCGTAGCCTGTCGCCGAGAGTTCGTTCTTCAGTGCGCTCCGGTCCTGGGCATTCTCAAGCAGCAGAAGGTCGAAGGCCCCCTGCCAATCCTGGGGTGGGGCGGCGTAGATCCGCTGCGTGGCCTGGGCGAAAGCTTCCTCCCCTTGCGGCGCCAAGCGGTAATAGCTGTTGCGCCCGACCTTCCAGCGTTCGAACCAGCCCTCGGACACGAGTCGGGACAGGGCCGTCCGGACGAGCGTGTCGCTGATGCGGAAGGCCCGCATGATCTCGTGCAGGGATGCCAGGGACAGAACCCCGCCCCTCGGCACCACCGCATCCCCGAAGACGGTCACGATCAGCGAGCCAGCCCGGATCGGTGTCCGCTCGTGGAACTTGTCCAGCAGGGTCTCTACGAACGCGACCATGCACGCCTACTCCGGTCCTCTGTGGCCGAGGCGACATTTGCCTCGTCGGCCCATTCTGCCCTCACCTACCCACTCTTTGCCATGCCTGTCGAGCTATCCCATCGGCCCTGCGCCCTTCGCGAAATTCCTTGACTAACCGGCCGGTCGGTTAATAATGCGACAAAGATCCGGCGATGCCAATGCCGCCCGTCACAGCATTCCAAGGTGCCCCAATGAGACTCGAGAGCTTCGTTCGCGGAAGTTGGATGTCGCCCGGCCAGGAACTGGCCGATATTCACAGTGCCGTCACCGGCAATGTGGTCGCCCAGGTCGCCAGCGGGGGCCTCGATATGGGCGAGGTGCTGGCCTATGCCCGCCAGGTCGGCGGTCCCGCCTTACGGAAGCTCACCTTCCACCAACGCGCAGAACTGCTGAAACGCCTTGCCGTTTATCTGTCGGAGCGCAAGGAGCAGCTCTACACGCTTTCCTTCCAGACCGGCACCACGCGAACCGACAACTTCATCGACGTGGACGGCGGCATCGGCACCCTCTTCGTCTATGCCTCCAAGGGGCGCCGCGAGCTGCCCAACACCACCTTCCTTCTGGATGGAAATGTCGAAGCCCTGTCAAAGGGCGGCAGCTTCGTCGGCCAGCACGTGATGACGCCGCTCCATGGCGTCGCCGTTCACATCAACGCCTTCAACTTCCCCTGCTGGGGCATGCTCGAAAAGCTGGCGCCCGCCATCCTGGCCGGTGTGCCGGTGGTCACGAAGCCCGCGACGATCACGTCCTATGTGGCGCATGCCCTCGTGCGCATGATCGCAGAATCCCGCATTCTTCCCGAAGGTGCGCTGCAATGCATCGTCGGTTCCACGGGCGATCTTTTCGACCACCTGACCTGTCAAGACGTGGTCTCGTTCACGGGCTCCGCCGACACCGCCCAGAAGCTGCAGCGGCACCCGGTCATCGCACGCGAATCCGTGCGCTTTATCGCCGAGCGCGACTCGCTCAACGCCGCCATCCTCGCACCCGATGCTGGACCGGGAACGCCGGAATTCGACCTCTTCATCAAGGAGGTGGCCAAGGAGATGACGGTCAAGGCCGGCCAGAAATGCACCGCCATCCGGCGCGCCATTGCACCCAACGCCCTCGTGCCTGCCGTGATCGAAGCCCTGGGCGAGCGGCTTTCCAAGATCAGGGTCGGCAACCCCGAACTCGAAGGCGTCCGCATGGGACCGGTCGTCGGCCTCGGGCAGCGCCGGGACGTGCTCGCACAGGTGGCGAAGCTGCGCACGGAAGCGGATATCGTCGTCGGCGATCCCGAGAACTTCACGGTCGAGGGTGCCGACCGGGAGCGCGGCGCCTTCATTCCCCCTCTCGTGCTGCATTGCCCGGACCCGATCCGGGCCACCAACGTGCACAGCATCGAGGCTTTCGGCCCCGTCTGCACCGTCATGGGCTATAACGGTCTCGATCAGGCCGTAGCCCTGGCGAACAAAGGCGACGGCAGCCTTGTCGCCTCGCTTTACACCTATGACCCTGCCGCGGCGGCCGATCTCGTCTTCGGCGTCGGCGCCTTCCACGGGCGTCTCGTGCTGATCGACCGCGACTGCGCCAAGGAGCAGACCGGACACGGCTCCCCGATGCCTCACATGGTCCATGGCGGGCCGGGGCGCGCCGGCGGCGGCGAGGAACTCGGCGGCATGCGCGGCGTGCACCACTACATGCAGCGCACGGCCCTGCAGGGTTCGCCCGCCATGCTCTCGCGCGTGACGCAGAGTTGGATCAAGGGTGCGCCAACGATCGAGGAAGGACGGCATCCGTTCCGCTACTACTTCGAGGACCTCGCCATCGGCCAGACCTTCGTGTCGAAGGAACGCACGATCACCCTCGACGATATCGAGCATTTCGCGGAATTCACCGGCGACACCTTTTATGCCCATATGAGCGAGGAAGCGACGAAGAATCACCCGTTCTTCCCTGGCCGCGTGGCTCACGGCTATCTGCTCCTGTCCTTCGCGGCAGGCCTCTTCGTCGACCCGGACCTCGGGCCGGTGCTTGCCAATTACGGTCTCGATTCCTTACGGTTCATCAAACCCGTACAGCCGGGCGAGACCATCAAGGTCCGGCTGACGGCGAAATCCAAATCGCCGCGCAACGAGCAATACGGCGAGGTACGGTGGGACGTGGAGATCATGACGGACAAGGGTGAAACGGTTGCGACCTACGAACTCCTCACGATGAACGCGGTGCGCCCATGACGGCGGCGGCCTCGCCCGAGGGTGTCGATCCGGTCAGGTTGATTGCCACAAACCCGGTCGCCCTGATCGAGATCGACAATCCTCCGGTCAATGCCACGTCCCAGGCGGTCCGAGCGGGGTTGCTCGCGGCGATCCAGGAGGTCGATCGCAATCCGCGAATCGAGGCCGCGGTCATCGCCTGCGCGGGAAAAACCTTCGTTGCCGGGGCCGACATCCGCGAGTTCGGGCAGGTCCCGCGCGAACCGCACCTGCCCGACGTGATCAACGCCATCGAGGCCTGTTCCAAGCCCGTCGTCGCGGCCATCCAGGGCACGGCCCTCGGCGGCGGCTGCGAGATTGCGCTGGCCTGCCATGCCCGCGTGGCCGACCTAGGCGCAAGCCTGGGCCTGCCCGAGGTCAAGCTCGGACTGGTGCCTGGGGCCGGCGGCACACAGCGCCTGCCTCGGCTCGTCGGTCTGGAGGCCGCTCTCGATCTCGTCACCAGCGGACGCGCCGTCAAGGCGCAGGAAGCCCTGCGTCTCGGCCTCATTGACCGGCTTTCCGCCAGTGATCTGCGCCAGGATGCGATGGAGCTTGCGCGGGAGCTGATCGGTCAGCCGCTGCGCCGCACCGGCGAGCTATCCGTGCCGGCGATGGATGCGGAAGCGGCCTCGGAAAAAAACGCCGAAATCCGCAAGAAAGCCAGGGGCGCGCAGGCTCCCGGCAAGGCCGCGGAGCTTGTTCTGCTATCCGCAAGCCTGCCGCTTCAAGACGGCATGGCGCGGGAGCGCGAGACCTTCCTCGAACTGCGGTCCTCCGACCAATCGGCGGCCCTGCGGCATGCCTTTTTTGCCGAACGGGAGGTGATGCGCCTGCCGGGGCTCAATAAGATCGAGCCTCGCCCCGTCCAGAAGGTCGGGATCGTCGGGGCAGGAACCATGGGTTCCGGGATCGCCATTGCCTTTGCTGATGCGGGTTTCGACGTCAGGATCGTCGAGACGAGCGAACAGGCTCTCAACGCCGGGCAGACACGGGTTGCGGAGGTTTACGACAAGCAGGTTGCGAGCGGCCGGATCACGGCGGCCGCGAGGGACGAGCGCCTTCAGGCCATCGGGTATGCGGTTGGTACGGCCTCCCTGTCAGATCGGGACCTCGTGATCGAGGCGGTGTTCGAGGATCTGGAGGTCAAGCGCGCGCTTTTCCGCGATCTCGACGCCATCCTGCCGCCTGGAACGATCCTGGCAACGAATACCAGCTACCTTGACATCTCGTTGATAGCCGCTGCCACATCGCGGCCGGCCGACGTGGTGGGCCTGCATTTCTTCAGCCCGGCCCATGTGATGAAGCTTCTCGAGATCGTCCGGACCGATGCGACCGCCGCCGACGTGGTCGCCACGGGGCTTAATCTCGCCAAGCGCCTGCGCAAGATCCCGGTCGTCTGCCGGGTCTGCGACGGCTTCGTGGGCAACCGCATCCTGTCGCGCTATCGTCAGCAGGCGGAGTACCTGCTCGAGGAAGGCGCCCTGCCGCACGAGATCGACGCGGCTCTCGAAGCCTTCGGTTTCCCGATGGGGCCCTTCGCCGTGTCGGACCTCGCCGGGCTCGACATCAACTGGGCGCGCCGCAAGCGCCTGGCGCCCACCCGCGATCCGCGCGAGCGCTACGTGGACATCGCCGACCGCCTCTGCGAGGCGGGCCGCTTCGGCCGCAAGACCGGCGCGGGCTGGTATCGTTATGAAGGCGGCAAGCGCGAGATCGACCCGGTCGTGACGGTACTCGTGGAGGAATCCTCGCAGCGGCGCGGGCTGACACGACGCGCGATTTCGGCGGACGAGATCCAGTCGCGCATCCGCGCGGCCATCGTCAACGAAGCCTGCAAGATCCTCGACGAGCGCATCGTCGAGCGGCCGCTCGACGTCGATGTGGTGATGATGCACGGCTACGGCTATCCGGCCTGGCGCGGCGGTCCGCTGTTCGAGGCGGACCACATCGGACTGCAGCCGATCCTCGCGCAGGTGCGGGAGCGTGCGGCTCAGGACGGGCCCGGCTGGGAACCGGCCGGGAGCCTTGTCGACCGCGCCGCGTCGGGAGCGAAGTTCTATCCATAAGTGCATCGAACGCAAAAGTGGGAACCGATTTTGCGTGAAGAGATGCGCAAAACCAAAAACCTGAAGCATCGGGCGTGACTTCGAATTCTCGTCCGATGCTCGAAACACAGACTGCAATAACGAGAACCGGGGGATCCTTCATGTTCGATCGGGCGACCGCCGAGGCGATGCTCGGGAGCGTCTTCGCGCCATGGGTGCAGGCGCTCGACCTCTCCATCGAGAGCCTCGACAAGGAGAGCGCCACCTTACGCATGCGGTTCTCCGAAAAGCTGTGCCGCGACAACGGCGTGATCTGCGGGCAGGCCCTCATGAGTCTCGCCGACACCGCGATGGTGTTCGCCGTGTCCTCCGCCGGAGGTGCTTATCGGCCGATGACGACGGTCGACCAGACCATGCACTTCCTGCGGCCGGCGGCGAATGCCGATGTGCTGGCGGAGGCAAAGGTCATCCGTCTCGGCCGCACCATGGCGTTCGGCAGCGTGACGCTCACGACCGACGGCGACGCGCGGCCCGTCGCGATGGCGCAGCTCGCCTATGCGTTGTTGGGTTGAGGGCAGGTAGAGGCTCGTCCGACATTCTCAGGAGACTGGATCAATCCGCGTCTCCTAAGCCCTCATCCTGAGGAGCGTAGCGTCTCGAAGGACGAGGGCGTCTCCAGAGACCGCTGGAGCCTCCTTCGAGACGCAGCTGCGCTGCTCCTCAGGATGAGGATGGTGGTTTATGAGAGTGACGCTCAAAACGGCAGCGCCACGCTCGTCTTGATTTCCTTCAGGATCACGTTGGTGCGCACAGTGCGGATGCCCGGCAGCCGGAACATGAACTCGTCGAGAAACGCATTGTAGGCCTTCATGTCGCGCACGACGACGCGCAGGTGGTAATCGGCGTCGCCCGTGGTCGCGAAACACTCCATCACCTCGGCGCGTGCCGTCACGCGCGACACGAACTCGTCGACGAATTTCGCATCGTGCCGCTCCAGCGACACGTGCAGGATCGCCGAGGTGGCGAACCCCGCCTTCTCCCTGTCCACCAGGGCCGAGTAGCCCACGATCACGCCCGTTTCCTCCAGCGAGCGCACGCGCCGCCAGCAGGCCGAGGTGGACATCCCCACATCATCGGCGAGCTGCTGGTTCGTCGTGCGGCCCTCCTTCTGGAGCTGCACCAGAATGTGCTCATCCTGCTTATCCAACACGGCGCTGCCCTCCCTGGCAGGTTCTGTCATTTATAGCCCCTATTTTAGCGATATCTACCGCAAGATGGGGCTTGTCGGGGAGGAATAGGAAACATCTACCAGCCGTTCGGGATTATCCTTGTAGCCAACGAAGAATGCGCCCTGCTTCGGGAGGAAGCTGATGAAAAGCGTTCCGACACTCGATTCCTATCAGCTCGCCGACCGCTATGCCCGCGAGACAGGCCGGGTCTTCCTGACAGGCACCCAGGCCATCGTCCGCATCGTGCTCGACCAGGCCAAGCGCGACAAGGCGGCGGGGCTCGACACCGCCGGCTTCGTGTCCGGCTATCGCGGATCGCCGCTGGGCGGCGTCGATCTCGAACTCTGGCGCGTGAAGGAGCAGCTGAAGGACAACCGGATCGAGTTCCTGCCCGCCGTCAACGAGGACTTGGCCGCGACGGCCGTTCTCGGCTCGCAGCAGGTCGAGACCAATCCAGACCGGCAGGTGCAGGGCGTGTTCGGCCTCTGGTACGGCAAGGGCCCGGGCGTCGACCGTTCGGGCGATGCGCTCAAGCACGGCAACGCCTATGGCTCGTCGCCCCATGGCGGCGTTCTGGTGATCGCCGGCGATGACCATGGCTGCGTGTCCTCCTCCATGCCGCACCAATCCGACGTCGCGTTCATGAGCTGGTTCATGCCGACGCTCCATCCAGCAAGCGTCGCCGAGTATCTCGAATTCGGCGAATACGGTTATGCGTTGAGCCGCTTCTCCGGCATGTGGGTCGGCTTCAAGGCCGTATCGGAGATCGTCGAGTCCGGTGTCTCCGTAGCACTGCATCCGCCGCGTCAATTCATCGAGCCCGATTTCACGCCGCCGCCGGGCGGCCTGCATTATCGCTGGCCGGACCTGCCGGGACCGCAGATCGAAGAGCGCATGGAGGCGAAGAAGCATGCGGTCTATGCCTTCGCGAAGGCCAACCCGATCGACCGGCGCATCTACGACATCCCGAATGCGAGCTACGGCATCGTCACCGCGGGCAAGGCCCATCTCGACCTCATGGAGGCCCTGCGCCTCATCGGCCTCGACGAGGCCGCCTGCCGCGAACACGGCATCGACATCTACAAGGTCGGCATGGTGTGGCCGCTCGCCCTGCACGACGCGCTCGAATTCGTGAAGGGCAAGCGCGAGATCCTCGTGATCGAGGAAAAGCGCGGCATCATCGAAAGCCAGTTCAAGGAATATTTCTACGATTATCCGGGCTCGAAGCCAGAGCGCATGGTCGGCAAGCACGACGAGACCGGCGAGCGGCTCATTCCCTGGACGGGAGAACTCTCACCGCGCTTCCTCGCGGGCGTTCTCGCACAACGCCTCGACCCGATCTTCCCCGATCTCAATCTCGCGCAGCGCGCCGCCGCGCTGACGCCGGAACCGGAGCGCGTGATCACTGTTTCGGGTGCAACGCGCACGCCTTACTTCTGCTCCGGCTGCCCGCACAACACCTCGACCAAGGTGCCGGAAGGCTCGAAAGCGCTGGCCGGCATCGGCTGCCATTTCATGGCGAGCTGGATGGACCGGGAAACGTCGTCGCTGATCCAGATGGGCGGAGAGGGCGTCAACTGGGCGGCGTCATCGAAGTTCACCGGCCAGGGGCACATCTTCCAGAACCTCGGCGAAGGCACCTATTACCATTCCGGCTCCATGGCGATCCGGCAGGCCATCGCGGCGGGCGCCAACATCACCTACAAGATCCTGTTCAACGACGCGGTCGCCATGACGGGCGGCCAGCCTGTCGACGGGCCGGTCAGCGTCCATGCCATCGCGCACAGCGTCCGGGCCGAGGGCGTGTCGCGCATCGCGCTCGTGTCGGACCATCCGGAGAAGTTCGATTCCGCCGACCTGCCGAAGGGCGTGACGATCCACCCGCGCGAGGATCTCGACGCGGTGCAGAAGGAATTGCGCGAGATCCCCGGCGTCACGGTGCTGATCTACGAGCAGACCTGCGCGACGGAAAAGCGCCGTCGCCGCAAGCGCGGGCAGATGGAGGACCCGAAGCGCTTCGCCTACATCAACGACCTCGTCTGCGAAGGCTGCGGCGATTGCTCGGTCGCGTCCAACTGCCTGAGCGTCGAGCCGAAGGAGACGCCGTTCGGCCGCAAGCGCAAGATCAATCTCTCCACCTGCAACAAGGACTTCTCCTGCCTGGAGGGGTTCTGCCCCAGCTTCGTCACCGTGGAAGGCGCCGCGCGCCGGGCGAAGACCACGAGCGGCTTCGATGCCGCCGCGCATGCTGCGACGCTGCAATCCCCTGCCCTCCCCGAGCTTTCGAAGCCTTTCGATCTTCTCGTGACCGGCGTCGGCGGCACCGGCGTCGTCACCATCGGGGCGCTCATCAGCATGGCGGCGCATCTCGAAGGGCGCGGCGTGTCGGTGCTCGACTTCACGGGCTTCGCGCAGAAGTTCGGGCCGGTGCTGAGCTTCGTCCGCCTCGCGGCGGGTCCCGATGCGCTGCATCAGGTGCGCATCGACCAGGGCGCGGCCGACGCGCTGATCGGCTGCGACCTCGTCGTCAGCTCCTCGCCCAAGGCCTCGGGCACCTATCGGCACGGCACGCGTGCCGTGGTCAACACCGCCGAGATGCCGACCGGCGACGTGGTGCGCTTCCGCGATGCGGATCTCGCCGGCCGGACGCGGCTTCGCGCCATCGAGCGCGTGATCGGCACCGGCAACATGGCGACGCTCGACGCCAATGCTCTTGCCGAGACACTGCTCGGCGACACGGTCTACGCCAATGTGATGATGCTCGGCTTCGCGTGGCAGCAGGGCCTCGTGCCGGTGTCGCTCGAAGCTCTCTCCCGCGCCATCGAGCTCAACGGCGTCACCGTCGAGCGCAACAGGCAGGCCTTCGCCTGGGGCCGGCTGCTCAGTGCCGATCCCGATGTCGTCCACCAGGTCGCAGGCGATAAGCCCGAAGAAATCGAAACGCTCGACCAGGTGATCGCCCGGCGGGTTGCGTTCCTGACCGCCTATCAGAACGCCGCCTATGCGGCCCGTTTCGAGTCCCTGGTGGCGCGGGTGCGCAAGGCCGAGAGCGCTCTCGGCTCGGAAACGCTGACCGAGGCTGTCGCCCGTTCGCTCTTCAAGCTCATGGCCTACAAGGACGAATACGAGGTCGCGCGCCTGCACATGGAGACGGGCTTCCTCGACGAGCTGAAGCAGCAATTCGAGGGCGATTTCACCGTGCATTACCATCTGGCGCCGCCGCTCCTTCCGGCGAAGCGCGATGCGCGCGGCCGCCCGAAGAAGCGCAGCTTCGGCCCCTGGCTTCAGACGCCCCTGTCAGTCCTCGCCCGGCTGAAGGCGCTTCGCGGCACCCCGTTCGACATCTTCGGCTACACGGCGGAGCGGCGCACGGAGCGGGGACTCATCGGCTGGTATGAGGGGCAGGTCGAGGGGATCCTCGGCCATCTCGGTCAGCGTCCCTTCGCCGACCTCGTGGCCATCGCCAAGGCACCGATGGACATCCGCGGCTACGGCCCGGTCAAGGAAGCGGCCATCCATCAGGTTCAGTCACATGTCGAGACTCTGTGGAAGCGTTCGGCAGCGGAGCCGCAGGTGATCGACAGCCGCGCACCGCAGGCTGTTCGGGCTTGAGGGCAGTTCCTTCCCGGCAAGGCCGAGCGCCCGGTTACACCGACGTCATCACCGGGCTCGTCCCGGTGATCCCGATTGATTGAGACGAAGCGCTTCTCGGATCGAGATGGCCGGCACAAGGCCGGCCATGACGTTAGAGGGATGCCACGGAAAACGCCGCGGATTTGCCTCAAGTCCCCTAACCCACTCCACGCTGCGTCGCCGCCATGACCTGCGTCAGGGCGGCGACCAGATCGTCCGGGAGGATGGGCTTGTGCAGGAACGCCGCGTTAGGCGGCATGTCGCCGGGGCCGGGATCGGCCTTGCCGGAGATGACGAGAACGCCCACCTCGGGCCAGCCCTGGCGAACGAGGCGCGCGAACTCGAAGCCGTCGATGGAGCCCGGCATGTCCACGTCCGTGAGAACCACGGAGATGTCCGGACGGGTCTTCAACAGCTCGAACGCCTCGTCGGCATCCTGAGCCTCCACGACCCAGAACTCGGCCTCGCGCAGAATATCGACCTGCGTCAGACGAACGAGCGGCTCGTCTTCAACCAGGAGTACGACCGGCTGCTTTACGATTCTGCGATGGGGTTTCATGCACGTTCAAACGAGCCTGCTCCGATCCGGTTCCCACGGCTCGCACAGGCGTGAGTGCGTCCAAGCCTTTTGAGACGCCAACCTCATCCTGAGGAGCAGCGCAGCTGCGTCTCGAAGGATCGTCCAGTGCTCTCTGAAGACGCCCTCGTCCTTCGAGATGGCCTGGCGGCCTCCTCAGGATGAGGGCTCAAGAACAGGCGGTGTTTTACTTCAGGAACGCCTAGCCTTCGCCGTGAGCTGTTTAATCCGGTCGACCACGTCCGTTGACGGGTACGGCTTCTTCAGCAGCGGCCCGGCCTCGCACAGGGTCGCGGCGATATCGGCCGAGCGTTCCGCCCCGGAGGTGAGGATCACCTCGGTGCCCGGCTTGTTGGAGCGGATCCAGCGCGCCAGACCGAAACCGTCCATGGTTCCGTGCATCTCGACATCGCTGAACACCACGTCGACGGCGACCTCAGGCGATTGGAGGATCGCCACGGCCTCCTCGGCGTTCACGGCCTCATGGACCCGGTAGCCGCATTCACGCAGGTAATCCGCGATCACGAGCCGAATCAGCACCTCGTCCTCGACCACGAGAACGGTTGGAAGCAGAGATTCGGCATCGGCCGTGATATTTGTCGAGAGGGTGCTCACGGCATTCTAACCGCTGAGCTTTCGTCCTGGTTCCCTCTTCGGTTCCCTTGCGCCTCACGGGGGTTCGGGCCAGTTGAGGCTGCGCATGACGAGGCCGACGACCTGGGACGCGGGATAGGGCTTGCGGACGAGAGGGCCGAGGCCGCCCGGGTCGACGCCACCGTCCTCGGAGGTGACGATGATCCTCATGGGCTTCTGCCGGGCGCCGGCGAGATGGGCGGTCTCCAGCCCGCTTTGCGCCCCCGGCAGATCGAGGGCGATGAACAGGAGGTCGACCCGGACGGCATCGACCACCGTCAGGGTCTCCTGGGCGGACCCGGCTTCCAGGACCCTGAAGCCCGCGCCTCGCAGCTCGTCGCTGACGAGGCAGCGGACCCGGACGTCGTTTTCGGCAACGAGGATGGTGGGAGGTGTCCGGCGTGGAAGAACCGTGACGGATGCAGCGCTCATTCTTGCCCCTGACGCGATACAATACGCGGACAACGTGCGTCCATCCCAAGGGTTCTCCCGCAAATTCCGGCCGATGTCCTTCGATCTGCTGGTCTGACAGGGCGGAACAGTCTATCAATGGGTGCGTTTCGCGCTCACTCCCTCCACTCCTTCACGCTGCGTTGGCCTCTTGTCCGATCCGAAACCCTTAGGTGTCATTCTCCTGGTGGAAGACGAGCCGCTCGTGCGGCTGGTGGCGGCCGAGATTCTCATGGAGGCGCATTTCCGCGTGATCGAGGCGGCCGGTGCGCAGGAGGCCCTGACGGTCCTGAAGGCCGAGGTCGGCATCGACGCGGTGCTGTCGGACGTCGAGATGCCGGGCGGCATGAACGGCTACGACCTGGCCTGGCAGATCCACCGGGGCTGGCCCCGGATCGGGCTCCTTATCGCGTCGGGCCGGGCGTGGCCGCGGGAGAACGATCTGCCCCCGGGAGCGGTCTTCCTGGCCAAGCCCTATTCCCAGGCGACCCTGCTGTCCCACGTCCGGGCCGCCGTCGAGGCCGCCCGGACCCAAACGCAAAACGACGCGGGCGGAGACGCCGACGCTCCGCCCGTTCCGAAGACTGCCTGAAGGCCCCGACGGCCTTCAGCGCCCTTGTGGCTCTTGAGCATCGGACCCAAAAGTGGATTTGCACTTTTGGGACCCAATCCGATGCTCCACTCCTTGAAGAGCGTATCGTTCGGGCGGAAAACCGGATCCACTTTTCTCTACGCGGCCCTCGGGTCCGCACGATGCGCTAGGCCGCCCGTACCCCTTCAAGGAAGCCTTCGACCTCCCGGCTCAGGGCGTTCGAGTTGGCCGCCAGCTCGCCCGCCGCGGCAAGCACCTGGGATGCGGCCGAACCCGCATGGGTCGCGGCGCCCTGGACCTGGACGATGCTCTCGCTCACGTCCTGCGTGCCCCTGGCCGCTTCGCTGACATTGCGCGCGATCTCCTGCGTGGCCGCCTGCTGTTCCTCGACGGCGGCCGCCACGCTGGTGGCGATCTGGTGCACCTCCTCGATGGTAAGGCTGATGTCGCGGATGGCATCGACCGCATCCTTGGTCGATTGCTGGATCTGGTGGATATGCGCGCCGATATCCTCGGTCGCCCGGGAGGTCTGGTTGGCGAGCTCCTTCACCTCGGCGGCCACGACGGCGAAACCCTTGCCGGCCTCGCCGGCACGCGCCGCCTCGATGGTGGCGTTGAGCGCGAGAAGATTGGTCTGGCTCGCGATGGTGTTGATGAGAGCGACGACCTCGCCGATCTTCTGCGCGCCCTCTGCCAGCGTCTCCACGAGCGCGTTGGTCCTGCGCGCGTTCTGCACGGCGCGGGCGGCAGCGACCGAGGTCTGCGACACCTGCGAGCCGATCTCGTTGGACGAGGCCGCGAGCTGCTCCGCCGCCGCCGCAACGGCCTGCACGTTGCTCGAGGTTTCCTCGGCGGCCGCCGCCACCGAGTTCGATTGCTGGTTCGTCTGCTGCGCGGTCGACGCCATCGAGCGGGCCGTCGCCTCCATCTGCTGCGCGGCGACGGACAGATGCTGCACGAGGCCGCCGACGCTTCCTTCGAAGCTCTGGGCGAGCGCCATCATGTCGACGCGCCGCCGCGCCGCCGCCTGCTTCTCGGCCTCGGCCTGCGCATGCCGCAGGTTCTCGGCTTCCTGCATGGCGCCGGCGAAGACCTGCGTGGCCTGCCAGATATCGCCGATCTCGTCCTTGCCCACCTTGGCCTGCGGCAGGTGGTAATCACCCGAAGCGAGCCTGCGGATGGCGTCGGTCACGCGCTTCAGGGGCTGGGCGATCTGCCGATGGCCGACGAGCCAGCCGATCATCAGCGCAAGGACGGTGCTGGCAAGCGCGATCCCGATGAGGAGCATCAGGCGCTGGTCGTAGAGTTCGGCCGCGCGCCGGTTGACGGCGTCGATCTCCTCGCTGCCGCGCTTGGTCAGCGCATCGATGCTGATCTGGAAGGCCTTCCGGTTGGCGCGGTTGGCTTCGTTGTTGCCCTGCGCATTCGCGGCGGCGGGCGAGACTTCGGCACCCAGGCGGACCGTCTCGGAGCGGAATTTCCCAAACTCCGCCGCATCCCTCACGACCGCATCGAACAGGGCCTTGCCGTCGGCCGGGACGATCGGCTCCCATTCCTTCAGCAGCGAATCCATGTCCTTCAAGGTGGCGAGGAGCCCGTCGCCGAACTTGCGGGCCTCGGCATTATCCTTCGACGCATAGATGCCTCTGGCTTCCATGACCACGTGCGTCACGAGCCGGTTGAGCCGCTCGCCATAAAGGGCGCGCGTGGCCGCAAGGCGGACATCGTCGACAGCCTGATGATAGGCCTGCAACGTGTTGATGCCGACAACGGCGGTCACGACCGCGACAAGGCTTAGAGCCGCCACAAGCGCAAAAATCTTCGTCCTAATCTTCATGATAAACCCCGGGCGGTCGAAGCCGCCGCAACATCCTTGAACGACCAGTCACGGTAGCGCGCGTTGGCTTGCGCGAGGCTTGTTTGAATCCTGCACTCACCCTTTGGAGGTATACGGCCGAGATTCGTTGCTTCAGGTGACGAATTCTTAAGCATAAGCTCATAGGAAATATTGCACGCGGTTTTCAACGTGGCGGTTCCCATGGGCATTCGGTTCGACAAGGTTTTGGAGCAGGTGGCCAGGGCTGGAAGCGCCAGGGAACACGTCTCCACGGCCGAGCGGAGGGAGCGCAAGGTAAAGCGCATCGAGGAATCCATCCGCGCGCGCGAAGCCGTCGGTGACCGCATCGTGATGTGCCTGGGCCTGGCCCTTACCCTGTCGGCCATCGGCCTGCCGGTCTATGCCCTGCATTTCAGCGAAAGCTACACCTATCTCACGAGCGCCGTGGCCGACACGACCATCGGCAAGGCCGTAACGGCGAACCTGACTCGCACAATCGACCTGAACCCCGCAACGACGGGGTCACTGGCGAAGAAGGACGTCGAACAGACCGCAAGTCGCAAGGGCGATACGACAAAGAGCGCCAGCAGAGACCCGCAGTTTCAACGCTACGTTCTCCATCGGGCCACGGGTGAATCCGCCCTGATCGAAGGCCCCGACGGCATATGGTGGGTCACGCCCGGCATGACCCTGCCCGGAATCGGCCAGGTGATCTCCATCGAGCGTTCCGATGCCGGTTGGGTGGTCCTGACGACCGAGACCATGATCACGCAGTCGCCCGCGCGGGCGTCGAGCTAGAGCATCTCTCGGTGAAGTAAAACCGCTTCACCGTCAAAAAATGCGGCAAAGCAAAGAAGAGAGATGATTCCACGCAAGTGGAAGCAGCTCCAACACAGGCGCCGCAGAGCGCTCGAGCGCCTCCTCACGTCCTCGCAGAGACCGAAAGCGGCTTCGCTCGACATGCCTGACGATTACTTCGTCGCGGTCGCGACCGGCACGGCCTGGTTACCGAGCCAGACCCAATCCGCACTGTCCGACCCTTCCCGCTTCACATAGCGATAGCCCGTCTGCTGCCAGGGCAGAACGGCGTTGCGCTTGTTATCGAGAATGTAGTCGCCGCGATCTGTCCTCGCCATGAGAACCGCGTGGCCAGCGCCCAGTTCGTCGATCACCACGGTCATGCGCATGGCCCGCTGCGGCAGGCCGGCCTGCGTGAGACGGCGGCGCTTGAGCAGCTGAATGTCCTCGCAATCGCCCATGCCGTCATCCGGGTAATCCCAGCGATCCGCGACGCCCCAGTGATCCTGGTCCGTGACCGGCAGGATTTCCTTGTTCACCTGCTCGTTCACGTCGACGATCAGCTTCCAGGTCGCCTGATCGAGAGCGATGGTATCGGGCTCCGAAGGATTGTACGCGCATTCCTGCGGCAGCTGCGTGCAGAATTCGATCCAGGCCGGCGTCGGGCCGGCGGCTCCGACGGCAAAAAGCGTATCGCCGGGCGCCCGCACGGCGAATTGAGGAAATTCGAGCGCCGATCCGGCTCCGGCCGTGGCGGACAGGATAAGGGCCGCGAGACCTGCCCAAGCAGCGAGGCGATGAAGGCGTTTACTGCGCCGTCCTGAATCTCTGAAAGTAATCCCGCACATGCCCCGCACCTGTTCAGCTTTATTATTTTCAACAAAGCTGTCAGCAGCGGATGCCCGGCGCAAGCGCGAACTTGTCGCAAGATCACGAACGACCCTGCACTGTTGACTTCCAGCAACAGAACAAGCAATCGGCGCCCGGGACCTCTCCGAACAAAGAGGAAAGATCAGTATCGGGGCGCCGCCAATACAAGCGCGTGTCTTTCAGCGCCCGGTTGGCATCCAAGGCCGCGAAACGTCACGCCTGGCAGGATTGCGGAAGACTTCTCTGCGACATCGCACACGAACGTCGCTCTTTCACTCGGTGCCTTCGCGCAAAAAGGCACGGCTTCTTTCAGGGCCGTCCCTGCGCCATGCTGCGACTTCTCGCCCAATGCCTCGTTCTTGCAGACGACATCATGAGGCGAACGACGGGCATTCCAATCAGCCCGACCAGGGATGCTGCGACGACGGGCACCAGAACGACTGCCACGGATCTCTCCTCATCACACGGAGGTACACCTTCCATATGAGGCAGGAACCTTGCCCGAACCTGTCGCGCGAACCTTGTGATTCACTACACTTGCAGGAAAAACTGCATCCGCTCCGGATCGCCAGTATAGTGCAGGCTCGGAACGAGTTTCGATCGGCCTGGGGGAAAGTCTTGAGAACGCTCTTCGCGACACTTGCAGTTGCCCTCGGCGCCGGCGGCTGCGTGCCGGCTGTCCAGGAACCCCTCGCCCTGTCGTGCTCGGACTATATCGGCAAGCCCATATCGGCGCGCATTGCCGCCTGGGGTCCGCCGCGAACGGTCTATCGGATCAGCCCGGCCCAGGTCGGCTATATCTTCGAGAGCAAGCAGACCGCCTTCGTCGGCGGCGAGCCCTATTACACGGTGAACTACATGATCGGCGCCGACAAGCATCACGCGCCGGTGCGCAAGGTCACGACCATCTGCAGCGGCCTCTTCATCGTGAACGCGCCCACCGATACTGTTCCGGTCGATGAGCGGATCGTTGTGAACGTAGTGTCGGCGAAAGGCTAGATTAGAGCATTTTCCGATCAGGCTGCATCGTAACCGGCGGCGTTGAAGTAATTTCTGCATTCGTCTGGCGTGAAGAGATCGATGATGTGACCGATGGCGGACCAGAGTCCTTCGACTGATCGTTCGGCCGCTTTCCGGAGCAGGGCCTTG